>CABRSG010000058.1 GCA_902473545.1 uncultured Lachnospiraceae bacterium
ACCGTGCGGC
This sequence comes from uncultured Lachnospiraceae bacterium, assembly GCA_902473545.1. Taxonomy (GTDB): domain Bacteria; phylum Bacillota; class Clostridia; order Lachnospirales; family Lachnospiraceae; genus Marvinbryantia. The sequence continues at coordinate 11 of CABRSG010000058.1, forward strand.
GCTCCCTGCTCCGCAAGCTTTTTTATATAATCATTTGTGGAATCCACGGTATCAAGATATACCAGCTCCTGCCCCGCCCATGCAGTCTCCATGCGGCTTTTCAGCTCCGCGCCGGAAACGGTGTCGGGCGCTGTCACCAGACGGTACCCTTTGTTCTGCACTGCCTCGATCTCGTAGCCCTCCTCACGAAGCTGCTGAATTCCCTTCCAGATGGCAGCCCGCGTCACTCCGAACTGCCCGCAAAGCTCCTGCCCGGACACATAATCCTTCTTGGCGCGCAGTGCACTTAAAATCTTACTCTTCATAATATCCGTTATTCTCCAAGCGTCGCCAGCATGACGGCTTTGATGGTATGCATTCTGTTTTCCGCCTCCTGGAATACCTTCGAGCGTCCGCTGCGGAACACCTCATCCGTCACTTCCATCTCCGTAAGACCAAAACGCTCTCCCATCTCTTTGCCGATCCCGGTGTTCAGATCGTGGAAGGACGGCAGACAGTGCAGGAAAATAACATTCTCACTTCCATTGTCCATGACTTCCTTTGTCACCTTGTAAGGCGTGAGGTCGCGGATGCGCTCCTCCCAGACCTCATCCGGCTCGCCCATGGAAACCCACACATCCGTGCAGATAACGTCCGCGCCCTTTGTGCCCTCCATCACATCCTCCGTCAGCGTGATTGCAGCGCCGGATTCCTCCGCATATTTCTGACACTCCTCCACCAGCTCCTGCGCCGGGAAGTATTTCTTCGGCGCGCACGCCACGAAATCCATGCCCATCTTTGCACAGGCGATCATGTAGGAATTCCCCATATTGTAGCGCGCATCTCCAAGATACACCAATTTGATGCCTTTTAATTTTCCGAAATTTTCCTGGATAGTGAGCATATCCGCAAGCATCTGTGTCGGGTGATACTCGTTCGTCAGACCGTTCCATACCGGAACACCGGCGTAGCGCGCAAGCTCCTCCACAATTTCCTGCCCATAGCCGCGATACTCGATGCCCTCAAACATACTTCCAAGCACCCGCGCCGTATCCTCGATACTCTCCTTTTTGCCGATCTGCGAACTCTTCGGGTCGAGATAGGTGGTGCCCATGCCGAGGTCGTGTGCTGCCACCTCAAAAGAGCAGCGTGTTCTTGTGCTTGTTTTTTCAAATATCAATGCAACATTCTTGCCGCGGTGCACATCCACCGGAATACCCTTTTTCTTCTTTTCCTTCAAGTCCGCAGAAAGTTCCAGAAGACTTGAAATTTCCTCCGGTGTAAAATCCTTCAATGTTAAAAAATTACGTCCCTTTAAATCCGTCATTTTATTTTTTCCACTCCTCAGTTTCCACTTTTCCTGGATACCCAGATCCGCTATCTTCTCGCCCGCCTGCTGCACAAGACGCTCAAGCAGACTGTCCGGACGCTCCGATGTTTTATCGCCCTCACGCAGGACACGAAGCGCATCCTGGTAGCCGCGCTCTATATTTTCCTGACACCGCACGGCGGAAAAATCCATAATATTGCCAAGATCCTCCTCCGGCGCGATCGTGATAATGTTTACATTTTCCGGTATGGATACCGGACGCTCAATACCGATGCCATAAATCCGGATAACGATGATGTTTTTGATGCCTTTCTGCAGCAGCGTGCCGACCGGCACATTATCCACAAAGCCGCCGTCCAGGTAGCGCTTTCCCTCGATCTTTTCGCTCTTGAAGATCGGGGAAATATAGGAGCTGGCGAGCAGGTAATTTACCATATCCTCCTCGTCCGCCTCATTCATGTGGATTTCCAGCGCTTTGCGGTCTGTCACGGAGACCGTACGCACATAGAAATCGATCCTGGATTCCCGTATCTTCTGAGTATCCACATTTTCCTTCAAAAGCGCGCGCAGCGGCTCAATCTCAATCCCCCTGTCTTTGAGAAACTCCCGCCCGATTTTTAAAATCTCCGAAATCGGAAGCCTGCCCTCAAACAGCGCCTGCATAGCATCATCGTCCACACCGTCCATAATACTGGAATATCTGATATTTTTCCAGAGCTTTTCCGCCCGGTCGATATCATCCATGCAAATCAAAGCTCCGTTCAGAGCGCCAACGGAGGTGCCCGCAACTGCCTTAATTTTTACGCCCGCTTCGCGCAGCGCTTTCCAGGCGCCTACCTGGTAGGCGCCTTTGGCACCGCCGCCCTCAAGCACGATTCCGTATTCCCGGTTTAAATCTATTTTCGGCATAAGTGCTTATATCCCTTTGCTTTTCTATTCGCTCTTTGCAATTTCCGCAGCAGCCTTCACAAAACCCGCCATATTCTGCAGCTCGGACGGAATGATGATCTTGGTCGCCTGCCCGTCCGCCACCTTCGTCATTGCCTCAAAGCTCTTGAGCGCAAGCACGCTGGAATCCGCGCCCGCTTCTTTCAGGAAACGGATACCGTCGGCATTCGCCTGCTGCACCTTTAAGATCGCCTCCGCCTGGCCTTCCGCCTCGCGGATCATCTTTTCTTTTGCAGCCTCAGCGCGCAGGATCGCCGCCTGCTTCTCCGCCTCCGCGTCCAGAATGATTGACTGCTTCTTACCTTCCGCGATCAGGATAGCGGATTTCTTCTCACCCTCTGCCACCAGGATCGTCTCGCGGCGCTCACGCTCCGCCTTCATCTGCTTCTCCATCGCCTCCTGAATGGCTGCCGGCGGGATAATGCTCTTCAGCTCAACGCGGTTTACCTTGATGCCCCACGGATCAGTCGCCAAATCAAGCGCTGCGCGCATTTTCGTATTGATGACATCTCTGGAAGTAAGTGTTTCGTCCAGTTCAAGCTCTCCGACAATGTTTCTCAGTGTGGTAGCCGTCAGATTCTCAATCGCCATGATCGGGTTCTCCACGCCGTATGCGTACAGCTTCGGATCGGTGATCTGGAAGAACACGATGGTGTCGATCCGCATGGTTACGTTATCCTTTGTGATAACCGGCTGCGGAGCAAAGTCCACTACCTGCTCCTTTAAGAGCACCTTGCGCGCTACACGGTCAATGAGCGGCACCTTAAAGTGGATGCCAACACCCCAGGTCGTCTGATAGCCTCCCAGACGTTCAATTACATATCCGTATGCCTGCGGAACTACCTTCACGCAGGAAGTCAGAAGCAAAAGCACGATCAAAACCAGTGCCAGAATAATCCCCATAGTCATATCTTCATCTCCTTTTCTTTTACAATCAGTTTTACACCTTCTATTGCGGCGATCTGCACGGTGCTGCCCGTTCTGATGATGTGTCTGTCATCTGCAGAACGCGCGGTCCATTCCTGTCCGCGTACCTGCGCTTTTCCGGCACTCTTCAGATTGTCGATGTCTTCTGTAACACAGGCAATCTCACCGATCAGCCCGTCTGCGTTCGTCCGCTCACGCTTGCGGTTTACACAGCGCACAGCAAACGGTCTTGTGAAAAGCAGCAGTATAAAGGACACGGCAAGAAAAACGCCGCACTGCACCCACACATTTATACCGAGCATGCAGACCACCATCGCGGCAATTGCTCCGCCTGCAAACCAGATGGTCGTCAGCCCCATCGTGATCACCTCAATGATGAGGAGCAGGGCAAACAGGATAAGCCAGTATATCGGTTCCATAAAAATCCTCCTCTCCATGTATCGCCTATGGGATTATTATACACCAAAGGAGAGGGAAGGTAAACAGAAAAATAGAGGACATTGCACTCAGGAACTTTGTTCCTTCGTTTGGGACATTCGTCCCATAAAAAAGTACCCTAGGCGGATGTCTGCGTGCAAGCGCCGGCTCCCTCTGCTCCGTCATGCTGCACTCAGGAACTTTGTTCCTTCGTTTGGGACATTCGTCCCATAAAAATACCGCCATGGATGGATGTCTGCGTGCAAGCACGCACATCCGTCCATGACGGTATTTTTGCATGACTCATTGTTTAATAAAATTGATGGTCTCCGATCTGCTGTCCCTGACCGCTGCCGGTGTTGAAGTAGAGGGCGTCTCCTACGGTGCCCTCACCGCTGAGCGCAGCGGCTGCTGCATCGTAGCAGTCCTGCGGAGCGTTGCCGATTACCTGATCGAGCCAACCAGAGCTCGCCGGTGTGAACTGACCGCTTTCGTAGATAACGCCGGAGATGCTGTCCGCAAAGGAGGAGCTGTTGACACGGTTCATAACAACCTGACCGACTGCAATCTTTCCTTCCTCACTCTGGTTGCCTGCCTCACAGTAGATGAGTGCTGCCAGGAGATCGAGGTCGCTTGCGCTGTAGCTTGTATCGGCGGAGCCATCCGCCTCAGTAGACGGATCAATGTATTCGTCTCCGCCAAGACCATCGTCCTCGCCTTCATCCCAGACGCCAGTCTCTTCATCGCCTTCTGCATATGTATCGTCTGCGTATGCGCCCTCGTCGCTCCACGCTTCCGTCTGAACTTCCGCTTCTGTATAGTCTGTCGTGCTGTAATCTTCCGTTTCCACATAGCTTTCTGTCTCTACATAAGCTTCTGTTTCCACGTAGCCTTCAGTCTCCATATAATCTACGGTTCCGTAATCTACATCTTCCGCGTAGCTTTCTGTCTCTGCATAGCCCTCGGTTTCCATATAATCTGCAGTTCCATAGTCCACGTCTTCCACGTAGCTTTCCGTTTCTGCATAATCTTCCGCTTCAACGTAACTGTCGTCTGCATAGCTTTCTGTTTCCGGAACGCTTTCTGTCTGAACCGGTGCCGTCTGCGGAACGTTCTGTGTGCTCTCCATCTGTGCGGGCGCCACATATGCATCCGTAGCGATCGCGGTGTCAAGCACGGTGGTCATCTCCACATCCTCTGCTGCCACATACCCCATACTGCCGTCCGCAAGTTCTACCTCTACCCAGTTTACAGTACTTCCAAGCACCTCGTAGCCCTCGCCCTCATTCAGCGTACCGATAACAGAAGATAAATTTTCATTATCTGAAAATACCTTTACGCCGTCGTAATTGGCAACCGCGCCCTGGACGCCGTAGATCGCTTTTAACTGTTCCGCCGTATCGCCAAATGCAAGATAATCCGTTTTTACATAGCCGGAAATATTTCCGGATTCAATCAGTGTCCAATCCTCATCCATGCTGCGCACGATCACGCCGGCCGCGCCCGGAACAAAGCCGATCACCTTGCTGTCTCCGGATGCAGATTCGCGGATTAAAAGGTCAGTCTCTACGTTTGCAACGGCAATGTTTTTTCCGCCGCACTTATCCGATACAGTGGCTGCAGATGCCGCGCCGCCCACTGCTGCTGCAAGTGTGAGCGTGGATACGGTAGTGCAGAGAACCTGTTTCATTCTTTTTTTCATAGTCAATAAAACCTCCTATGTACAGGCAAACTTAGCTCATTCTCGCCCGTTTGTTACAAATTTGTTAACTTTATTACGCACTCATTTTATAACAGTTAATAATTTTTGTCAATAGAAAGATTGTACAAAAATACACGGCAGCTATCACAAGCTGCCGTGCGTCCTGTTTTCCATATGAGCCGAAACGATTCTTTTTCTCTGCCTTTTTGCCTCAAACATCAGTACCGCTGCGGAAACCGCCGCGTTTAGGGACTCCACTTCCCCGGACATGGAGATTTTTATGCAGGCATCCGCGCTCTGTGCCAGCTCTTTTGTAAGTCCTTTCCCCTCATTTCCGATCAGAAAGGCGCAGCCCTTGCGGTAATCCTGCGCGGTGTACTCGCCGCTTCCCTGCAGATGCGCCGCATAGGTGCGGATACCGCGTTTGCCAAGCTGCTCCAGCACCGGCGCAAAATCCTTTACATACAGAAAAGGCATACGGTAGATGGAGCCCATGGTGGAGCGGATGGTCTTTGGATTGTAGATATCTGCGGTGCCGCTGCTCATAATGATCCCGGCTGCTCCCGCCGCCTCCGCGGTACGAAAAATGGTGCCGAGATTTCCCGGATCCTGAATATCCTCCAGAAGCATCAGCATAGGGTTTTCTTTGCGCAGCATCTGAGACAGGGTATATTCCCGCTGCCGGATGACGCAGAGGATCCCCTGCGGCGTTTTCGTGTCGGATGTGGATGCAAAAACGCGGTCCGTCACGATCTCCGGCTCCGCTCCCTCTAAAAGAGCGCGGTTTTCCTCTTTTTCATAGAAGCTCTCGGATACGTAGGTCTTTACAAGTCGGTCCTTCGGCGTCTCGCGGTACATCCGGATGCCCTCCGCCACAAAAAGCCCCTGTTCTCTGCGCGCCTTCGCCTTCGCGAGAAGCTGCACAAGATTTTTTATCTGTTTATTTGACGTACTGTTAATCATAATTATACCGAGAGAGCATATGCCACTTCCCACATATATTCCCCAAGATCCTTCTGCATTGCCAACGCCTCGTCGATGTCAAAATCGGTGAAGTCGCCGTGACGATAACCGACCACGCGGTTTGTCTTGCCCGCGCAGAGCAGATCCACCGCATAAGCGCCCATCATGGAAGCGTACACGCGATCCTTGCAGGTCGGACTGCCGCCGCGCTGCATGTGTCCGAGAATGGTTGCGCGCGTCTCAACGCCGGTCGCCGCCTCGATACGGCGCGCCATGGAGGTCGAATGACCGATGCCCTCCGCATTGATGATTATGTGATGCTTTTTGCCGCGCTTTCTGTTTTTCAGAATGTTGTTGATCAGCTTCTGCTCGTCGTAATCATATTTTTCCGGCACAAGAACATCCTCTGCGCCGTTCGCGATGCCGCAATAGAGGGCAATATAGCCTGCATGTCTGCCCATTACCTCAATGATACTGCAGCGCTCATGCGAGGTAGAGGTATCGCGCACCTTGTCAATCGCTTCCATCGCCGTGTTGATCGCGGTGTCGAAGCCAATGGTGTATTCTGTACAGGCGATATCCAGATCGATGGTACCCGGAACGCCAATGGTGTTAATGCCAAGGGATGCCAGCTTCTGCGCACCCGCAAAGGAGCCGTCGCCGCCGATGACTACCAGTCCTTCGATGCCATGCTTGCGGCAAATTTCCGCGCCAAGCTTCTGCCCTTCCTCCGTGCGGAACTCCGAGCAGCGCGCCGTTCCGAGGATGGTGCCGCCGCGGGAGGTCGTGTCGGATACGTCGCGCGCCGTGAGGTCGCGGATCTCTTCATTTAAAAGCCCGCTGTAGCCTCTGTAGATGCCTTTTACCTTTTTTCCATTATATATCGCTTTTCTGACTACCGCACGGATTGCCGCGTTCATGCCGGAAGCGTCGCCGCCGCTTGTCAGTACGCCGATGGTGTTTACCTCTTTTGCCATTTTGAAGCCCTCCTTCGAAAATTACGATTTGCCTCTGCCCATAGTGTAATGCATTTTGCGAGTATTTTCAAATAGTTTTTACGTTTTCACTGCCAAATTTCTCCGACAGCGCCGCAAGCAGATCCTGGTCGGCATTCACTGCCCAGTTTTCAGACAGCTTTTTGACGGAACGCGGGGAGCGCACATAAATCGCCACGCGGTCCCGCCCGTCCGAGCCGCGCAGGATACGGTACATTTCCTGCTCGCCCGCCTGGTAGCTCGCCATATCCGGGAACTGTATCCACACCTCTTTTGTGATATCTGCGAATGCTGTGATGCTCTCGCAGATCAGCTTGCTCGCTTTGTCATCCTCCGCGGAAACTCTTCCGGTGATAAATACTTTTTCGTCGGCATTTAAAAGCTCGCGGTTTTTCTCGTAGCTGCGGGGAAATACCACCACCTCAACCGTCCCGAGCAGATCCTCCAGCGACAAAAACGCCATCGTCTGATTGGTCTTTGTGTATTTGATCGTCTTGCCCGTGATCATGCCGCCCACCGTCACGCGGCTCTGATCCTGCACCAGCGGAATCCCCGTCTCCTCATCCGGCTGGAAATCTGTTGTGACGTTGGTAATGCGCTTGCGCCAAAGCTCCTCGTAAGCCTCCAGCGGATGCCCGCTGACATAAAAGCCGAGCACCTCTTTTTCGAAAGCAAGAAGCTGTTCTTTTTCATACTCGCCCACATTCGGCATGGAAATCTCGTAGTGCTTTTTCTCCTCCTCACCCACAAAGTCGAAAAGGCTCATCTGACCGGTGAGCGACGTTTTGCGCTCCTGGTTGACCGCGTCGCATACCTGCGCGTAGACCATCATCATCTGCTGGCGCGTTCCGCCCAGGCTGTCGAGCGCCCCCGACTTGATGAAGCTCTCCAGCGTGCGCTTGTTGATATCCTTGCTGGACATACGCTCGACAAGATTTTTCAGCGAGGTATACTGTCCGTTTCGCTCGCGCTCCTCCACAAGCGCAGCGATCACCGGTCTGCCGATGCTCTTGATTGCCGAAAGCCCATAGCGGATCTTGCCCTTTTCCACGGAAAACCCGCTCTCTCCGCGATTGACGTCCGGCGGCAGGATCTCAATTCCCATCTGGCGGCAGGTCAGATGATACGCTGCCACCTTCGGCGGGTTATCAATCACCGATGTCATGAGCGACGCCATAAATTCCAGCGGATAATAATATTTCAGCCACGCCGTCTGATAGGAAACGACCGCATAGGCCGCCGCGTGCGATTTATTGAAGGCGTACTTTGCGAAGTCGATCATATCGTCGTAGATCTTATTTGCCACCTGCTCGGAGATGCCGTTTTTGATGCAGCCCGGTACACCCTCTTCCTCGTTTCCGTAAACGAAATTGCGCCGCTCCTTTTCCATGACGGACGCCTTCTTCTTCGACATCGCGCGGCGCAGAAGATCGCTTCTGCCAAGCGTGTAGCCGCCCAGATCACGCACGATCTGCATGACCTGCTCCTGGTACACGATACAGCCGTAGGTCGGCTCCAGGATCGGCTGAAGCTGCGGGCAGTCGTAGGTGATGGTCTCCGGATGGTTTTTTCCGCGGATGTACTGCGGAATAAAATCCATCGGTCCCGGACGGTAGAGGGAAATTCCGGCGATCATATCCTCCAGGCTCTGCGGCTTCAATTCCTTCATGAAATTCTTCATGCCGCCGCTTTCAAGCTGGAACACACCGTCCGTCTTTCCTGTGCCAAGCGAATTTAGTACATCCTTGTCGTCGTAGTCGATCTTATCCATATCCAGCACTTTTCCGGTATCCTTTTCCACCAGCCGGGCGGCGTCCTGGATCACCGTCAGCGTGCGCAAGCCGAGGAAATCCATCTTCAGAAGCCCCAGCTCCTCCAGCGTCGTCATGGTAAACTGCGTGGTGATGGAGCCGTCGCTTCCGCGCGAGAGCGGCACGTACTCGTCCGCCGCCTTCTGGCAGATCACGACGCCCGCCGCGTGCATGGAGGTGTGACGCGGCAGCCCCTCCAGGCGCTTCGACATGTCGATCAGCCGGTGCATCTGCGGATCTTCTTCGTAAATTTTGCGCAGCTCGCTGTTCTCCTGCAGCGCCCTGTCCAGCGTGATATTTAATTCCTGCGGCACCATTTTTGCAACGGAATCCACAACGGAATAGGGGATATCCATAACGCGCCCGACGTCGCGGATAACGCCGCGCGCCGCCAGCGTACCAAAGGTGACGATCTGCACAACGCGGTCCTTGCCGTATTTGCGCACTACGTAGTCAATAACCTCCTGCCTGCGTTCAAAGCAAAAATCAATATCAATATCAGGCATGGAAACACGTTCCGGGTTGAGGAATCGTTCAAACAGTAAATTGTATTTTATCGGATCAAGCTTCGTAATGCCAAGCGTGTAGGATACCAGGCTCCCCGCCGCCGAACCGCGCCCCGGACCGACGCTGATGCCGTGGTCACGCGCGTAGCGGATGAAATCCCACACGATCAGGAAGTAATCGACATAACCCATTCTCTTGATAATGCCAAGCTCGTAATTGAGTCTTTCCTTCAGCTCCCCGGCTTTTTCCGGCGGATAGTGCAGCACAAGCCCGTCGAAGCAGAGCTTATTGAGATATTCCCACGCCGTGTAACCCTCCGGCACATCAAAGCGCGGCAGCTTTGTGACGCCGAACTCGATCTCCACGTTGCAGCGGTCGGCAATCTTCTGGGTATTTTCCAGCGCCTGCAGCGCATACGGAAAAAGCTGCGCCATCTGCTCCGGCGATTTCACAAAATACTGTCCGCCCTCGTAGCGCATACGATCCTCGTCCTGCAGCTTCTTGCCGGTCTGGATGCAGAGCAGGATGTCGTGCGGCTCGGCGTCGGACGCCAGCGTGTAATGCACGTCGTTCGTCGCCGCCAGCTCGATGCCGGTCTCCGCGCTCATGCGCAGAAGCTGCTGGTTGACGATCTGCTGGTTGGCGATTCCATGATCCTGTAGCTCCAGGAAGAAATTTCCTTTTCCGAAAATCTCCTGGTACTGCAGCGCGATCTTTTTGCCCTCGTCATACATGCCGCGCACCAGATAGCGCGGAATTTCCCCCGCAAGGCAGGCGCTCAGCGCAATGATGCCCTCGTGGTACTGCCGGAGAATTTCCTTATCGACACGCGGTTTGTAATAGTAGCCTTCCACAAAGCCCGCCGAGACAATCTTGATCAGATTGGCATAGCCGACGTTGTTTTCCGCCAGCAGCACCAGATGATAATAGCG
>CABRSG010000059.1 GCA_902473545.1 uncultured Lachnospiraceae bacterium
ACACCATAGAAATCGTCAGACAGCTTGCCGGGGAGGAACCGCTTACCATAGTAATTTCAATCCATGATCTCAAAAAAAACCGGACGCAAATTTTGCGACCGGGTTTTTTATAAGCGGAGAGCAAGGGATTCGAACCCTCGGTGGGTATTAGCCACACGGCTTTTCGAGAGCCGCACCTTAAACCACTCGGACAACTCTCCATCTGGCATCCAAAGAAGTGGATGCATCGCTGATTATAGCAGAGTTTTTGCCGTCTGTCAAAGAAAATTCGCAAAGTCGCGATAAAAATTAATTGAGATAGACAAAAAAATGTAGTATAGTAAAAATATATTCACGGATATATCTTAACTATACGAGGGAAAGAGGGTAAAAGATTATGTTACGAGTTGGATTATTGACGAGCGGCGGCGACTGTCAGGCGCTGAACGCAACCATGCGCGGTATCGTAAAGGGATTATCGTCAAATGTGGACGAGCTGGAGGTTTACGGATTTCTCAATGGTTACAAGGGCCTTATTTACGGCGACTACCGTCTGCTTACGGCGAAGGATTTCTCCGGTATTCTGACAAAGGGCGGCACGATCATCGGTTCCTCAAGACAGCCGTTTAAAATGATGCGCGTTCCGGATGAGAAGGGATTGGACAAGGTTGAGGCGATGAAGCAGAATTATTACAAGCTGCGTCTGGACTGTCTGGTGATCCTTGGCGGAAATGGCACGCAGAAGACGGCGAACCTGCTGCGCGAGGAAGGTCTGAACATTATCCATATGCCGAAGACCATCGACAACGATATCTATGGAACGGATATGACCTTCGGCTTTTACAGCGCGGTGAATATCGCGACCGATGCAATCGACTGCATCCACACGACGGCTTCCTCGCACAACCGTGTATTTATCGTGGAGATCATGGGACATAAGGTTGGACAGCTCTGTCTGTACGCCGGCATTGCGGGCGGCGCGGACATTATTCTGATTCCGGAGATTCCGTACGACATCGACAAGGTGATCGAGGCGATCGACCACAGAACGAAGCAGGGCAAGGGCTTTACGGTCATTGCAGTTGCAGAGGGCGCGATTTCCAAAGAAAAAGCGGCGATGAGCAAGAAGGAACTGAAGGAGTACATGAAGGATTACAAGTACCCGGCGGTTTCCTATGAGATCGCAGCAAAGATCGAGGAGCGTTCCGGCACAGAGGTGCGCGTGACGGTTCCGGGACATACACAGCGCGGCGGCAGCCCGTGTCCGTATGACCGCGTGCTCTCCACAAGACTGGGAGCGGCGGGCGCAAAGGCGATTACGGATACATGATCGCGATCGTTAATGGAAAGACTAAGAAGGTACCGCTCGGAGATGTGGCCGGCAAGCTGAAAACCGTTTCTCCGGACGACCAGATCGTAAAAGAAGCAAAATTAATCGGTATCAGCTTTGGCGACTAGGAGTAGATGAATGTCATATACTGCTTTGTACCGCAAATTTCGTCCTGACACCTTCGCAGATGTGAAGGGTCAGGACGCAGTTGTGCAGACACTGAAAAATCAGATAAAATCGGGACGCGTCGGACATGCCTATCTGTTCTGCGGGACGCGGGGGACCGGAAAAACCACCATCGCGAAGATCATGGCGAAGGCGGTAAACTGCGAACACCCGGTGGACGGCAGCCCGTGCAACGAGTGCGCGACCTGCCGCGCGATCGCGGCGGGAAGCTCGCTGAACGTTATAGAAATTGACGCGGCGTCCAACAACGGCGTGGACAACATCCGCGAGATCCGCGAGGAGGTTTCCTATTCGCCGACGGAGGGGCGCTACAAGGTTTATATTATCGACGAGGTTCATATGCTTTCCATCGGCGCATTCAATGCGCTTTTAAAAACGTTGGAGGAACCGCCCTCCTACGTTATTTTTATTCTTGCGACGACGGAGGCGAACAAGCTCCCGGTGACGATTCTTTCCAGGTGCCAGCGCTACGACTTTAAGCGTATCCCGGTGGCAACCATTGAGGAGCGTCTGCAGGAGCTTCTTACAGCAGAAAAACTGGAGGCTGAGGACAAGGCGATCCATTACATTGCGCGCAAGGCGGACGGCGCGCTGCGCGATGCGTTAAGCCTGCTGGATCAGTGCATCGCATTCTACCCCGGACAGAGGCTCACTTATGAGCAGGCGCTGGAGGTGCTTGGGGCGGTGGATACGGAGGTGTTCAGCCGCATTCTGCGCAAAGTGCTGAAACAGGATGTGCGCGGTCTGATGGAGGAGCTGGAGGAGCTGGTGATGCAGGGGCGCGAGCTGGGGCAGTTTGTGACCGATTTCACCTGGTATCTGCGCAACCTTCTGCTCTTGAAATCCTCGGACGATATGGAAGAGGTGCTGGATATCTCTGCGGAAAATTTAAAGCTTCTGCAGGAGGAGGCGGGGATGGTCCGGGAGGACACCCTGATGCGCTACATCCGTATTTTTTCGGAGCTGTCCAACCGTATGCGCTATGAATCATCGAAGCGGATCGCGCTGGAGGTGGCGCTGATCAAGCTGTGCCGTCCGCAGATGGAGACGGACAATACCTCCGTGCTGGAGCGAATCCGCAATCTGGAGAGACAGCTCGCGGAGGGCGTGGTGATCGCGCAGCAGACGGGCAATGCCGGAGGGGGATTTAACGCCGTGAGCGGTGCGCCTGCGCAGGAAAATAAAATGCTCCCGGAGGATAAACCGGAAAAGGCGGCGCCGGAGGATGTGCAGCGGGCGGCTTCCGTGTGGAGAAGCATTGCAAGCGAGGCCGGCGGAAGATTTGGCATGGTGCTGCAGACAAAGGCGGAGCCGCGCTACGACCCGGCGGAGGATGCGAGCTGTCTGTACGTCGTGTTCCAGGACTTTCAGGGTGAAAAATATATCCATGACAATGAAAAAAAAGAGCTGCTGGAGAATATCATCGAATCAAAGATTGGAAAAAGGATTGACATAAAAATGGTTCTCGCGGCGGATATGTCGGGCGGGAGCCAGAAGCTGTATGCGGTGTCCGTAGAGGAAAAATTGCGGGAAAAGATTCATAATATAGAAATTGAGGTAGACGATTCCCCGGTGGATGCGTTCTAATATAAAAAAGGAGGATTTAAATATGGCAAAACGCGGAGGTTTCCCGGGCGGAATGCCGGGCAACATGAACAACTTAATGAAGCAGGCGCAGAAGATGCAGAAGCAGATGGAGGAAAACCAGAAGGCGCTTGAAGAGAAGGAATTTACAGCGGCAGCAGGCGGCGGAGCTGTGGAGGTGACGATTTCCGGTAAACGCGAGGTGCTGAAGGTCAGCCTGAAGGAAGAGGTAGTGGACCCGGATGATATTGAGATGCTGGAGGATCTGATCGTTGCGGCGACCAATGAGGCGCTGCGTAAGGTGGAAGAGGAATCGAGCGCGGTGATGTCGAAATTAACAGGCGGTCTTGGCGGAGGGTTCCCGTTCTGATGGAATACTACAGCAGACAGATCAGCCGTCTGATCGAAGAGTTTTCCAAGCTTCCCGGAATCGGGGCAAAATCAGCGCAGCGCATGGCGTTTCACATTATCAATCGCCCGGAGGAGGAGGTAAAGGCTCTTGCCCAGGCGATTCTTGACGCCAAAGAAAACGTCCGTTACTGTAAACAGTGTTTTACGCTCACGGACAGCGAACTGTGCCCGATCTGCAGCAATCCGAAGCGGGACGCAAAGACCATCATGGTTGTGGAAAATACCAGAGATCTGGCGGCGTATGAAAAAACCGGAAAATATGAGGGCGTGTATCACGTTCTGCACGGCGCAATTTCCCCGATGCTGGGGATCGGGCCGAACGATATCCGTTTGAAGGAGCTTATGCAGCGCCTTCAGGGGGATGTGGAGGAGGTCATCATCGCTACCAATTCCAGCCTGGAGGGTGAGACAACGGCAATGTACATCAGCAAACTGATCAAGCCGACCGGCATCAGGGTTACGAGGATTGCCAGCGGCGTTCCTGTGGGCGGCGACCTGGAGTACATCGACCAGGTGACGCTGCTGCGTGCGCTGGAGGGCAGAACAGAGCTATGACAAAAGTATTTGCAATAATTGCGAACTTTATAAAATATTTTAAATTAAGGCGTCAAAATCATGTACTTTTGACGCCTTTTGTGGTACACTGAACATATTAAATGAATACAGGAGGGTAACATGAATAAGTTAGAGTTACAAAAGACTGCTAATGAGATCCGCAAAGGGATCGTCACGGCAGTTCATAGTGCAAAAGCAGGGCATCCGGGCGGTTCCCTGTCTGCAACAGAGGTGTTTACATATCTCTATTTTGAAGAAATGAATATTGATCCGAAGGATCCGAAAAAGCCGGACCGCGACCGCTTTGTTCTCTCAAAAGGACACACGGCACCGGGCTTATACTCCACTCTGGCACACAGAGGTTACTTCCCGGTAGAGGATCTGACGACGCTGCGTAAGCTTGGCTCCTATCTGCAGGGACATCCGAGCATGCAGTACATTCCGGGCGTTGACATGTCCAGCGGTTCGCTTGGACAGGGCATCTCCGCGGCGTGCGGTATGGCGCTTTCCGCTAAGCTGAGCAATGAGGATTATCGCGTATACACACTGCTCGGCGACGGCGAGATCCAGGAAGGACAGGTCTGGGAGGCAGCGATGTTCGCGGGCGCAAGAAAGCTGGACAATCTGGTAGTTATCGTGGACAACAACGGTCTGCAGATCGACGGCAGGATCGAGGACGTATGTAATCCGTACCCGATCGACAAGAAATTTGAGGCATTCAACTTCCATGTGATCAACGTGGCGGACGGCAACGACTTTGACCAGCTTGCGGCTGCTTTCGCTGAGGCGAGAGCGACCAAGGGTATGCCGACAGCGATCATTATGAAGACTGTAAAAGGAAAAGACGTTTCCTTCATGGAGAACCAGGCGGCATGGCACGGCACTGCTCCGAACGACGAGCAGTACGCAATTGCGATGGCAGACTTAGAAAAGGTAGGTGAAGCATTATGTCAGATGTAAAGAAGATTGCAACCAGAGAGAGCTACGGCAACGCGCTCGTAGAGGTGGGAAAGGAAAACCCGAACGTAGTCGTTCTGGACGCTGACCTTGCGGCAGCTACCAAGACAGGCACCTTTAAGAAGGTATTCCCGGAGCGTCATATTGACTGCGGTATCGCAGAATGCAACATGACAGGCGTGGCGGCAGGGCTTGCCACCACAGGAAAGATTCCGTTTATCAGCTCCTTTGCAATGTTTGCAGCAGGACGCAACTTTGAGCAGGTGCGCAACTCCATCGGTTATCCGCATCTGAACGTAAAGATCGGCGCAACCCATGCCGGCATCTCTGTTGGCGAGGACGGCGCAAGCCATCAGTGCAACGAGGATATCGCTCTGATGAGAACGATCCCAGGTATGGTAGTAGTATGCCCGTCTGACGATGTGGAAGCAAAGGCGGCGGTAAAGGCAGCCGTAGAGCACGAGGGGCCGGTATATCTGCGCTTCGGCCGTCTGGCTGTTCCGGTGATCAACGACCGTCCGGATTACAAATTTGAACTTGGCAAGGGCGTTGTGCTCCGCGAGGGCAAGGATCTCACCATCGTTGCGACCGGACTTCCGGTAGCAGAGTGTCTGGCAGCAGCGGAAATGCTGGCAAAGGACGGCATCGACGCAAAGGTGATCAACATCCACACCATCAAACCGCTGGATGAGGAGCTGATCATCGCAGCGGCAAAGGAAACCGGCAAGGTAGTGACGGTAGAAGAGCATTCCGTGATCGGCGGTCTTGGCAGCGCCGTATGCGACTGCCTGTGCGCAAACGCACCGACGAAGGTTCTGAAAATCGGCATGAACGATAAATTCGGCGAGTCCGGCGCGGCAGTGGCGCTGCTCCACAAATACGGACTGGATGCGGAAGGCATCTACAACAAGATCAAAGAGTGGGCGTAACCGCCAGCAGGATCCCCTGGAAGATGCACTCCGCCAGCGACATCACGGCGGACAGGCGCGTTGTCTGGAGGATTAGCTGCGAAAATTCACCGGTGGTATTGATGATCCCGGTGATAGCGATATCCCCTACCTCCATCAGCTTTTTGTCCACGCCGGAACCAGGGCAGAGACTGCCGTGGGAGACGGTGATGTAGTGCTGGTGGCGTCTGGCGCCCAGCGAGGCGTCGACGGCAATGATCGGATTATATGGGTGAAAATATTTTATGGAACGCATGGCGTCCTTCAGATTCAGCGCATGGATCGGAAAGTCCAGCGTTCCGTAGACCGGAAGCGTAAAATTATCGGCGTACTGCAGTCTTGTGCCCACCAGCGGTCCGAGGCTGTCGCCGGTCACGCGGTCACTTCCGATACAGACAAAAACCGGCGGAAATTCCGGCGGGCAAACAACAGAGATCAACTGTCCCAATTGCGCGGCAAGCAGCGTTGGGGCAGTTTTTTCTTTTCCGTTAATGTAATGAACCTTTGAAGAAATTGTTTTCATAGATATTTGTCCTTTTACTCCTGTAAATTAATGTATCGCAGGACGATGCTGTTTATTCCTTTTCAGTTTGTCCGTTTTTTGGAAAAATATGCAGCGCGGCATTTGTCGAAGGAATTGCTTGTTCGCGGTTTCTGTTTCGCTAAAATTTGCAAAAAATATATGGTAGGCTGATTCCAAAAAGGAGTGAGTATAAATATGCCAGAAACAAGCAAAGAATGGAAAATGCCGAAAAATATCCGGCAGATCGGGGACGGAGGCGGAAACAGGAAGGTCTATATAGAAGATTATGTGATGACCTTTCTGGAAGGGGTCTCGGCGGAGGATAAGCAGAAAAAAGCGGTACTGCTTGGAGAAGTGCGGGAGCTGCAGCAGGATCCCTGCATTTTTGTGAGCGGCGCGATCGAGACAGACAGCCTTTCAATGGATGAGGGGGAGAAAAAGGCGCTGCAGGAAAAGATGGAGCGCTGTTTTGCAGGAAAATGTGTCGTGGGCTGGTTTATGACAGCGGAGGAATCTCCGGTTCGCATGACATCGGAGATCAAAGAAATATTCCGGAAGGAGTTTCCGGGGGACGACCAGGCGCTTATCGTGCGGGACGACCAGGAGGAGGAAACCTCTGTTTTTCTGATGGAGGGGGAAGAACCGGCGGCGCAGCCGGGCTTTTATATTTATTATGATAAAAATCCGGCAATGCAGGAGTATATGGTCGCCCGAAACGAGGGAAAATCGGTGGAGAAGGAAGCGCCGGTGAAGGATGACGCGATTAAGCGCTTCCGCAAAATCATTAAGCAAAAGAAAAAAATACCGCAGGTCACCATGCCTAAAAGGGGAAGGCTTGTCTATCTCACGGGCGGTTTTCTGGTCGTGACAGTGCTGGCGCTTGGCGTCACCATGGTTTACAATTACGATAAAATGAAGCAGGTGGAGCAGAGCCTTGCGCGGCTGACGGACAATGTAGACAGCCAGAGCGGTTATCTGGAGGACACGGCGCAGGTCATGTTACATATGGATGATAAAATTGAGCTGCAGACGGAGATTATCACGGAGGTGCAGACTGCGGAGACGCAGGAAACGACTGCGGCACAATCCGCAAAGAGCGATACGGAGACGGAAAGCTCTGAGGCAGAGCAGACTATGAACAGCGCAGCGGCGGAAGCGGAAATCACGGTACAGACAGAGCCGCAGACGGAGAGCGAGGGCAGCGATACAGAAGCTCCGGTATCGGCCGTAGCGCGCGCTTCCTACACAGTGAAAGCAGGTGATACGCTTGCCGGGATCAGCGAGATGTATTACGGCAGTCTGGAAAAGGTGGAGGAAATCTGCACACTGAATGGAATTGACGACGAGAATACGATTCTTCCGGGGCAGAAAATTTTGCTTCCATAAAAGGGAAAATCGTGTTACGATGGACGCATGACGCAGCAGTCATGAAAGAGGAAAACCAGATTTGCAAACGGAGTACCGATATATGTCAAAGATAAAGAAAATAAAATTTCCGCACCCTTCTTTTCCGGGAAAGTGGAAAGAGACGATAAAGAAGATCACAGAAAGAAAACGAGAAAAAGCGCAGGCAAATATGCAGAGTGACGAGATGATGAGCCTTTCCGAGAAACTGAAGCTGCACAGGGATAAGGTGCATCTGCGTACGGTGCTGCTGGCGGCAGCGGCGGTGCTGCTGGTTGGAGGAGCGTTTGTCTACAGCCGTGTCAGAGTGCTTCACAGGTACAGCGTGCTTTCCAGCGTGGAGCGTTCTGATGATGCTGCCACCAGCTATGTGCGTCTTGACAATCGGACGCTGAAATGCAATCCGAACGGCGTGACATGTGTCAATGATTCCAACGAGGTACAGTGGAACGTTACCTTTACCCTGCAGAATCCGATCGTGGATGTCTGCGGCTCCACCGTGGCTGTGGGGGATCAGAGAGGACAGGACGTCTATGTGTTTAATAAAGAAGGACAGATAGGACATTTTGAAGTGGAATATACGCTGACAAAGGTGCGCGTGGCTGCGCAGGGCGTTGTTGCAGCGGTTCTGGAGGACGGCGATATCACCTACGTGAATGTATATGATTCATCGGGAACACTGCTGGTAAAGAGCAAAACTACGATGAATGAAAACGGATATCCGCTTGATATTGATATTTCGTCGGATGGACAGAAGCTGGCGGTTTCCTATCTGACAATGGATAACAAAGATGTAAAAACCAATATTGTGTTTTACAATTTCTCGGCTGTCGGACAGAGTGCGGCGGATTATCAGGTAAACAGCGTGGAGTATGAAGCGGCGGTGGTTCCTGCCATGCATTTTCTGAGCGGCAGCTATGCGGTGGCGTTCCGCGACGACGGGCTTACGTTTTTCGGCGGCAGACAGGTTCCCGAACAGAGGGCGGAGATTACTGTGGAACAGGAAATTATCAGCATATTCCACAGCGATGATTATGTCGGCATTATTACGGCGAATGAGGACGAGACGCATAAAAACAAATATAAGATGCAGATTTATCGTGCGGATGGGAGCAGATGCGGCACGGGTTATTTTGATATGGATTACACCGACGTGGTTGCGGAGGAGGGAGAAATCATCCTCTATGGAACGCATGATATTGAAATTTACAGCACCGGCGGAAGAAAAAAAGCATCTGTGGAATACGAAAAGCAGATTTCCGGCATGATAAAGCTGGGCGGCTTTCATAAATATCAGGTACTCACGCCGGACAGCACGGATAAGATACGATTAAAATAGGAGTAAAAGATGAATTTACTGACGATTATTGTACTTATAATATTTGTGATCTCTGTTTTACATGGCTACCGCAGAGGTTTTATTAAAAGCCTTGCGTCTTTGGTGTCCATTGTTTTATCGATTGTTCTTGTAAATATTGCCACGCCGTATGTGACGGATTTTTTGAAAACGCAGACGCCGGTCTACGATTATATTCTGGAAAAATGTGAGGATACCTTCCGCGTTGTCACTGCGTCCGACGGCGTTCGGGAGACGGAAACGGATGCAGCAGAGGAGGGAACGGGGAACCTCGGCGCTGCCGGGCAGGAACAGGCAGCGGCGGGAGAAAGAAAATCCGGTACAGACACATCCGGGCAGAGCGGGGACACTGCCTGGCAGGAGGCGTGGATTGACAATTTGAAAATTCCGCAGACTCTGCAGAACCTTCTTAAACAAAATAATACGCCCGAATATTATGCGAAGCTTGCAGCCGAGAGCTTTGCGGACTATGTGCCGAAATACATGGCGGGCTTAATTCTGAATCTGATTTCTTTTGTAGCGACATGGATTCTGGTGATTAGCTTCATCTGGCTGGCAGTTATGACGCTGGATGTGATCGCGTCTCTTCCGGTACTGCGCGGCGTCAACCAGATCCTTGGTCTGGCGCTTGGATTTTTTCAGGGACTCATCATCGTGTGGGTTGCTTTCCTTATTATAACTATATTTAGTAATACAGATATTGGAAAACAATTGATGACAATGATGGGGGAAAGCCCGGTTTTGAGCGCCCTGTATGAGTCTAATCTGCTGCTTGAATTTCTGCAGGATACGGTGAAAAATATTTTCTGAAAAAAATGAAAAAAGTTGTTGACAAAGTGATTATTCGATGATATTATACAAAAGCTGTCGCGAACGACAGTATCAACTGCAAAAAATGATTTAAAAAAATCAAAAAAGTACTTGACAAAGCCTGAAGGAAATGATAAAATAGCAAAGCTGTCGCTGAGAAGCGGCAACAAAAAAGAAAAAGCACCTTGATAACTGAACAGTGATACAACCTTGAAAGATTCTAAAAAATGAGTTTCTTTCGAAAGATCAAAAGATTTTTCGGAAGCATGAATTCAAGGAACTGACCTTTAAAAACAGTAAAAGGGATAGATAAGCTAGAAAGTTTATTTTGAACTGGATGAAACACTTTTATTTGAGAGTTTGATCCTGGCTCAGGATGAACGCTGGCGGCGTGCTTAACACATGCAAGTCGA
>CABRSG010000060.1 GCA_902473545.1 uncultured Lachnospiraceae bacterium
TGTACAGGCAAATATACTGCGCCCACCATCCGCGGTATTCTTCCTTCAGTGAGCCTCCATGAACCCGCTCCCCATTTGTTTTCATGAATGCAGGCGGAGACCACGGTGAGATCATCAGTTCCACCTTCCGCATCAAAATAAGTATGAATCAGCTTCCGGCGATCCTCATCATCCATCTGCGCATATATATATCCGGCAGAATCTGTAAAAGCTCCGCCGAATCCCTCAAATTTTTGTCCCCTTACAGACGGATAAATATTTATTACATTATTTTCCACACCCGCATCCGGTACACACGAAACCTCTCCCTTACTTACACACTTCTGATTCCGTTCAAATATCGTTGTCTCATAAAATATTTGTTCTCTCATAGGCTGTCCTCTTAATGATATCTCGTTGTTGTTGAAAGAAGTATAGCATTCAAAACAAGCAAAATACAGACAGCATTCTTCCAAAATAGTGGATTATTTTCATATCATATAATCTACTTTTTTCACCTGTTTTCTACCTCTCACCGAATATAACAGAAACCGTTTTTCCGGAATAGTCACGCAGCCCCTGCAGCGACAAGCCTGCATCCCGGCAATCTGACAAATATCGTATCAATTCCCGGCTAATTTCCTCTCCCGGCACGATCAAAGGGATTCCAGGCGGATATAAATAAATATACTCTGCGCTGATCCTGCCTGCGGCATCCTCAAGCAGTATCCTCTGCTGCGGGCGCTCATCCGTTTCTGCTATTGTAAGTATCTGCTTATTTTGTAGGAACGCATTGCCGTATCGCCCGGCAGGAACCGGAAAAATATCTTTCTTTTCCAACTCCTCATCCAATTCCTTTAGTGCTGCTGCCAGCCGGTCAAAGCCCTCCTGCGTATCCGCAATGGATGTGAGCGCTATTGCATAGCTGCCTGCTTCCATCTCCAGTTCCAGGCGGAACCGCTCACGCAGCCGGTCGCTTAACCACTTTCCGCTTTTTCCTTCCGCCCAAAGTACCAGCTTGGACGGATCCGTCGCAAAAACCCTTTCCGACTGCGAAATTCCATGCCCGGTCAGAGGATTGCCGCTCCCCTCTGTTTTATATAGATGAACATGCTTTAACCGGCAGATCTCCTCTGCAAATCCCTCCAGTCTTTTGGCAAAATCTTCAAATAATGTGTGAGAATATGTTTCCAAAAGCCCGACACATGCATCCATAGATGCCATAAAGACATACGACGGGCTGCTCGTCTGGTACATTCCCAGATACTTCCGTATTCTTTCGCCTTTTACGAGCGCTCCGTTTCGATGCAGAAGCGCCGTCTGCGTCATGGACGGGAGCGTTTTATGCAGGCTGTGTATTACAATATCGGCTCCCTTTTTTACAGCGCTTTCCGGGAAATACGGATGGAAGCCAAAATGTGCTCCGTGCGCCTCATCTACGATCAAAGGCACGCCAAAAGAATGTGTGATCTCTGCAATACGCTCTACATCTGAGACAACGCCCTCATAAGTTGGTGATGTAATAAATACAGCCTGGATTCCGCGATCTTCTCTCAATGCTGCCTGAATATCCTCCGGGCGGATACTGCCGCCGATCATCGGCTGCCTCTGCAAATTCTCATAAACATTATCCGACCTATCTGCATCGTCCGCATCCTCTGCCGACGGATCTTTTGTAACCCCGGCACATTGCGGATACACATAAACCGTATGTAACCCGCGAAGCTCTGCGGCATGATAGGCTGCCTTATGGCAGTTTCGCGCCATCAGAAGTCTCCCGCCATATGACGTACAGGCGGAGATCGCCGCCAGAATACCGGCCGTGCTCCCGTTGACCAGATAAAATGTCTCCTCACTCCCATACAGTTTTGCCGCGCGCTCCTGCGCATCCTTCAATATACCTTCGGCGTGATGAAGATTGTCAAATCCGTCTATCTCTGTTATATCAATATCCAGGCTCTCCCACGGTACACCCAATCTGCGCTTATGCCCCGGCATATGAAACGGATAGGCATCCGATCCTCCGTATTTTTTCAACTTCTCGTAAAGCTTCTGTGACATATATTCTCCCATTCTATTTACAAAATTTCAGTAGCTACATTTCTTCCCCGGATGCGAATCCTACCTTCTCCGCTTCTCCAGCGAACGCTTCTTCTGCCCGCTTAAATTAATCTGACCTCTATTATACGCAATCATTCAGATAATATCAATCCAGGGCCGATTTTTATGGTTTCGCTGCTGATGGCACTGAAATTTTACGTTTATTGAGTTGATTTTGCATTGCAAATCGCACATATGACAAACACAACAAATTTCAGCGTCCGTATGGACAACGACATCAAAAAAGGTGTTTTTCCTTTTGAGGTCAAATTGAAACAGCCCAACAAGGAAACTTAGTGGTCTTTTTCAATCATTTTCCCTTGATTTTTCTGTGTCCCCTGAATATAATCAAAGTAGGGAAATCCCTACTTCTTATGTTTCAGAAAGGTGGTGTTAAATCATGTTATCAAATACGTTTGTCGACAATGCAAAAGTCATGGCAAAAGGACAGGTCACAATTCCGAAAGATATTCGGAAAGTTCTCGGCGTAGCAAGCGGTGATCGCATTACGTTTATCGTTGAGGGAAACACTGTCCGCATTGTCAATTCTGCTGTCTATGCTATGCAGGTACTTCAAAAGGAGATGGCCGGAGAAGCCAGACGCGCTGACTTGACCTCCGACGATGATGTTATGGCGCTTGTGAAGGAATTGAGAAATGAGGACGAAAACGCATGAGGGTTTTGATTGATACCAACGTCCTGATCTCTGCCGCCCTAAGCGCAAACGGCATCCCTTTTCAGGCGTATGTAAAAGCAGCATCCTATCCCAATCATGGGCTGATTTGTGAGCAGAACGTGGACGAGATGAAGCGGATATTTAACAAAAAATTTCCGAACCGGCTCGCATCTCTGGATAAATTTCTTTCCGTTGCGCTCCTGACTTTGGAACTGGTTCCTATTCCGACAGATCCAGATATTTCAGAGACGCAAATCCGTGATGTGGATGACCGCCCGATTCTTCGGGCAGCCATAGAAGCAGCGGCAGATATTTTACTGACCGGCGATAAAGATTTTTTAGAATCTGGTGTAAAAAATCCGCTGATTATGACACCGGCTGAATTTCTCCAATACTGAACGTCAAATGCCCCGCAGCAAGCTGCGGGGTATGGTCTGGCTTATTCTTTCCGCCTCATGGGACGGGGTATTCAGGCTCTCCGTTTGCGCCTTGTCAGTATTACAGCTATGCCAGCGCCGGAAACACATATCACGGCGATCCACATCCATATGCCGGAGTGATCACCTGTCTTTGGGCTGGCCTTCCCTGCGCTGCCGCTTTTTCCGGGACGGGTGTTCCAGCGAAGGCTTTTGCGTCATAGAAAAGCGCAGAATGCTTTTCTATAACAGAAAAAAGACCGCTGACTGCATGGGCATAATACCCCTACCGTCAACGGTCTTTCTTTTACAATTTGGGAAAAGGCAGCATCATTCGCAACCCTTTCTTTAAAAATTTTCCACCTGTGCAGCTGGAAAAATTCCTGCCCCGAGGCAGTTTTTTGTGACGCTATTATAGTATTTTTCTGTCTTTATTTCCATAGGCACGGCACGAATCGTAAAAAATCCGGCACGAATTGTAATTGGGTCATAGCCTGCCGCGAATATTTTTGAATATAAGAGTGGCCGTGATTCCAAAAAATTATTTCGTATATCACTCTTGCCGGAAAACTGCAATTATGCTAAACTGGCCTGGACATAGAATCTTCCCGCAAATTTTCCCCGGCGTACCAGCGGAACCGGATTTTTTAGTAACACTTATTATATAAGGAGGCCTTTATTTATGAAATTATTGATTATCCGACATGGAGATCCTGATTATGAGCATGATACATCGTTACCCCCGCTTCCAGACGATGTGGTTAGCGATTATGAGCATGATACATTAACCGAACGCGGCTGGAAGGAAGCAAAGATCCTCGCCGCCCGCATTGCGCCGATGGATATCAAAGATATTTATGTCTCTGTTCTTGGCAGGGCGCGCGATACCGCCTCCTGCAGCTTAAAGGAAATGAACCGCACTGCTACCGCAGAATGCGACTGGATGCGGGAGTTTCCGGCGCTTCTGGAATTTAAAGAGGGAGATCCCCTTCTTTCTGCATATCCGGGCGCCCGTCAGCGCGAGGACGGCACCCTTTACGCTCCGGTAATCTGGGATATCCTGCCTGATTACTGGACGAAGCATGAAGAATATTATCACAAAAGCAACTGGAGACAAAGCGAAATCTGTACGCAAAGCAATATGATACAATGCTACGATTATGTCACAAAGAATTTTGACGCACTGCTCGCGGAGCACGGATATGAACGCTGCGGCAATCTGTATCATGTCACAAAAGCCAATACAGACACGCTTGCTTTCTTCTGCCACTTTGGGCTGGAGTGTGTTCTTCTGTCTCACCTGCTCGGAATTTCTCCGTTTGTGCTCTGGCATGGAACAGCGTTCGCTCCGACCAGCGTGAGCACCATTTACACCGAAGAACGTCAGAAGGGCATTGCCTCTTTCCGTGCGGCACAGCTTGGGGACATTTCCCATCTGTACAAAGCAGGCATGGAACCATCGTTTTCCGCACGCTTTTGCGAAACATATGACGATGATTCACAGAGGCATTAAGACCTGTTCTGCACAAATTCCTGTGCAGCAAGGATCTGCTGCGGAAAATTTCCGTCTGTGCGGTTGGACAAGTGAACGCTTGCCGCAGCACAAACTGGCAACACAATAATATGAGACTTCCAGAGGTTTGTTTTACTATGAGATCACAGATTCATACGAAAGATCCCTTTTACGGACAGATTTTCCGGCTGACACTGCCGATCGTTCTGCAGAACCTTTTAAGCGCTGCTGTCAGCTCCGCGGACGTGGTGATGCTCAACAGCGTCGGGCAGTCCGCCATCTCCGCCGTCTCGCTGGCTTCCCAGTACACCAGCGTATTTTTCATGATTTTATACGGACTCGGCACCGGAGTTACCATGCTGAGCGCCCAATACTGGGGCAAAAAGGATGTTCATGCGATCGAGCTGATCCAGGGAATCGCCCTGCGCTTCTCCGTTGCGATTGCAGCTCTGTTCTCTGTCTGCGCGATGACCATTCCCCGGCAGATGATGATACTTTTTACAAATGATCCCGAACTGATCGCACTTGGCACCTCGTATCTGCGAATTGTCAGCTTCAGCTACTTATTCTGGTGCTTCTCCGAGGTCTATCTCGCCACATTGCGCAGCGTGGAACGGGTAACCATCAGCACTCTGCTGAACGCACTTGCGCTTGGGCTGAACGTTTGTCTGAATGCCGTATTCATCTTTGGATTTTTCGGCGCTCCAAAGCTCGGTGTTGCCGGGGTTGCGCTTGCAACCAGTATTTCGCGCGGTATCCAGCTCTTATTCTGTCTGGCTGTCTCACAGTCCTCCAAAGACGTCCGGCTGCGCCTTTCCTACATATTTGTGCAAAATAAAGTGCTGTTCCATGATTTTGTACACCTTTCCCTGCCCGCGCTCGGAAATGATCTTGTCTGGAGCGTCGCTTTCTCCATGTACTCTGTCATTCTCGGGCATCTTGGAAGCGACATGGTGGCTGCCAACTCCATTGTAGTGGTCGTGCGTAATTTTGCTACCGTTTTCTGTTTCGGCCTTGCCAGCGTTTCCACTATCTGGCTCGGTAAGCAGATCGGCGAAGGTAATATGGAAACAGCAAAAAAAGACGCCAGCCGTCTTGTCCGGCTCTCCGTTTATGCCGGAATCCTGGGAGGCGTCTTCGTCTTGATTGCATCGCCGTTCGTAATCGGGTATGTCTCTCTTACAGAACAGGCAACACATTACTTAAAGTACATGTTACTTATGAACACCTACTATATCTCCGGAACAGCGCTGAATACCACTCTGATCGCCGGTGTATTCCGCGCAGGCGGAGACAGCCGCTTCGGTTTCATATGTGACACGATTGATATGTGGGTATATGCGGTTCCGCTTGGTTTTTTCTCCGCATTTGTATTAAAGCTGCCGCATCTCGTGGTCTATTTTCTGCTCTGCACAGATGAATTTGTAAAATGGCCCTGGGTGATCCGGCACTACCGCAGCTACAAGTGGCTTCATAACGTAACAAAGGAATATGAGTAATATAATACTATTTACAGCTTTCCTTTCCTCCCCGCCAGCACCAGCCCGCTTGTCAGCGCCGTAAACGGCGCCACTGTCACAAGCCCGAAGCGGCCGACCAGAGTATCCAGAATTTCTGATGAAATGTATTTATAATTTAAAATGTTATCCAGCGGCGTTCCCTGCGCCATAAATACCATCAAAAGCGCAATACTTCCGCCGGAATAAGCAAGAAGCAATGTCGTCGTCATCGTCCCCAGGGCAGCCCTGCCTACGGTCATGCCGGAGAGAATTGCTTCTTTTTTGCTGATATCCGGCTTTTTGAGAACGACCTCCTGCACGGCGCTGGTAATGTCGACCGCCAGATCCATCACCGCGCCAGAAGCCCCGATAAAAATACTTGCCATAAAAATCTGTGTCAGATTCAAATGCTCATAGCCGCTGTATATGAGACTTTCCGAATTGCTCATGATCGCGCCGTGAATGCGGAATGCATCTGTAAAAATCATCCCAAGCAAACACGTTGTCACAATTCCCAGAAAGGAACCGGCAACGGCCGCAAATGAGCGCCGGTCAAATCCATAGACCAGCGTGATGATCATAATTGTCAAAAACAATACGATACATAAGCCTAGCAGCACCGGCTGCATACCGTTTAAATATGCCGGAACCAGTACCTTCCATATGGTCAGCACCGTCAGCACAAACGACAAAATTGCACGGATTCCGGTTATACCGGCGAAAACAAAAAGTAATACTATGAAACATCCGGCGAGGACTGCTTCTTTGTCGATGCGGTAATGGTCGATCAGATTGACAGAGAGGATTTCTTCCCCCTTGTGGCTGATCACCACCAGTGCCCGGTCGCCCGGTACAAAAATTTTGTCGGTCTGCAGCGAACCGGTCAGCATATTTACGCCGTCCGCCTCCTGTCCCTGAAACATCCCACCCTCAAACCGCACCCTGCAGCTCTGCTCCCCGGATTTAATCAGTCCGGTACTGATGATCTTGCTGTCATCCACCGAAACAACCTTTGCGCTGCAGCGTTCTGTTCCTTTATAGATGACCGCATCCTCATATCCGGTCGGCAGAAATAAAAGAACCGCTATCAGCAGGAGGCTGATAACAACCGGAAGCTGATAGCTGATTCCTTTTTTGCTCTTTGGAAAAAACTTCATCAGGTTACTCCACACCTGTGAGGACTGCCATATTGTTGTAAATATCCGTATTGTCGTAATAGCCCTCAAACAAGTCCTGCCCTGCGCCGAGCGCAAATACCGGAACCGGAAGACCGGTATGTGCATAAGACGAGAAGCTGATGCCGGATTTGTTGTTTAAAATATGTGTGATGGTCACAGAAAGCGGCTCATAGGTTCCGTACAGGAGATATTCTTCCTGGGACATCTCATCCTTTTTCGCCGAGCCTGTCTCCAGCGTTCTGTTGTACGCTTCCTCCAGTTTTCCATACTCATATTCTGTAAGTACCAGTTTGGAATCCTCAGTCGCATCCGGATCGTCCGCCGTCATGAGTCCGAAATTTTCTTTAATATCTTTCAGTACCTCTTCAAACGGCGTCTGGTTCTCCTTGTATCCCGCCACATAATCCGAGTCAAACTTTGCATAAGAAATCTTCTGGTTCGTCAGGTTTGTGAGATATGTATCATAATCTGTACCTGCAAAACCAATTGTCAGACCGCCGGTTTCATGGTCGCCTGTTACCAGAATCAGCGTCTCTTCCGGATGCTCGTTGTAAAATTCCACTGCGCCTGCCACCGCTTCACTTAATGCATATGTGTCATTAATCGTCGAACCAGCGTCATTTGCATGACATGCCCAGTCGATCTTTCCGCCTTCTACCATCATGAAAAAGCCGTTTTCGTTGTCAAGCACTTCTATTCCCTTGTCCACATAATCTTTCAGCTGCCATTCGCCCTCTGCCGCATCCAGGTCATAAGACATCGCATCGGAATCTGCCAGCGTCTCGGCAACCACGATCGCCTTGCCGTCCTCCGCAGTAAGCGCTTCCGCCTCAGCCTGCGTTTTGATAACTTTGTAGCCCGCGCTTTCCGCTACCTGATACGCATCGTCCTTCGGATCGTCCTCTTTTCCTGTCGGATCGAGCAGCGCGCCGCCTGCGAAATAATCAAATCCACTTTCAACAAGCTCCATGGAAATATCATAGTAACTGTTTCTGGATGCCTGGTGTGCATAAAATGCCGCCGGAGTTGCATGGTTTAAGTTTACGCTCGTAACAATTCCTATTTTGTAGTCCTTCTGAGCCTTCAGCTTTTCCGCGATCGTCTCAAACGGAATCGTCATCGTCGTATCCATATTGATCGTACCGCTGTAAGTCTTGTTTCCCGTCGCGATAGAGGTCGCTGTCGACGCGGAATCCGGTGCGAATGAGGTACTGTCAAAGGTCTGCGCCGTGCCAACCACCGGAAAATTCATAAAGGAAAGCGCTGTCGTCTCAATTCCGCCGTCGCTTGCGGTTGTCCCAAGATAATCTGCCGTCGTCTGGATCTGCGGAAAGCTCATACCGTCTCCGATAAACAGGAAAATGTACTTCGGTGCTGTCGCTTCCTCTTCCGCCCCTGCGCTGACTGCCGGAATCCCTGCGATCGCCGGAGCTGCCATGCACATAGATAATAACATTGCCATAATCTGCTTTTTCTTCATCATATCCTCCTAAGATAATATTTTTTATTACAATATTATTTTAGTGATGATATGTAAATTGCAATATCCGCCGACTGTAAATGTGACGTAAAAAATACGTGTAAATTAATAGCTGCCGTCTGTTACCCTTGCCTGCGACCAGGTGTGGAGATTGCTGTATTCTGTCTCATTATAAACGGTGAATTTCTTGTGGAAAGCCTCGGCGGATTGCAGTGCCAGTGGCAGAAAAATCGTCACATCGGGCATCATTGCATACCTTACAGGATTGGCTCAATGACTGCCCGGAAATATCGGTCTAATTCCTCTGGCGTTTGCTTCATTCGGCCTTTAATCCACCACAGCACCATTTCTACAAAGCTGCCGGAAATATGGTTGACTAAAAAGTCCTGCGGAATATTAGTATTGTTTTCCCTGTTTTGATTGACAAACTGATTTTGTATCAATTCGTTTAAGTTGTCTTTGAAATACCGCAGGAAAAGTTCGCTGCTTTCGCAGGAAAGCAATTCGAGGATGTTATTTTCATCTTCTTGCAGGTGATGTAATAAATGGCAAAATACAGACTCCGGCGCATTCCTGTCAGAATATAATCCGTGAGTGTGAGTACAATCCATTGCGCTGCTGATAATATGGCCGAAAAGCTCTTCGCATAAGGCTTTCAGCAAATCGTCTTTTGTTTCAAAGTGTGCATAAAATGTTGTTCGGCCAACATTGGCGGTATCAATGATTTCCTGTACCGTAATTTTGTTATAACTTTTTCCCGCCAGGAGCGTACCGAACGCAGCAAAAATAGCTGCCCTTGTTTTCTGCTGTCGTCTATCCATTTCTTAAATAGCTACCTCTTTCCGTACAATTTTTCAAAAATGTTCCATACGAAACACGGGGACGATATTATCCGTTGTATTTCATTTGTTTCCTGCTTACAATAAAAGAGAACAAATGTTCGTTATTGAATTTATTGTACGGCATCTGCAAGCGGGTGTCAAACAGGTTCGATATGGATTTGCAGACAGTCTCTTACATGCGAGCATGACGATTTTGTTTGCAGATCCATGTCGGCGGTGAATCGCAACTACGGATCGGAGGAATTATGATGTTAAAAAAGCTCAATGATTTTCTGGCCGGATGGCCTATGACAATGATCGGCGGTGTCTTTTTAATTTTCAGCTTTGTCCTGCCAAGAGCAGGCGTAAATCTGCCTGTTGCCCCCGCATGGGCGACCATTATCATATGCGGCATACCGCTTTTGTATCTGGCAATTTGGCGAATTATCCACAATCCCGGTATCAGCAAAATATCGTCTGCCCTTTTGATTTGTATCGCCATGTTCGCCGCTATTGCAATCGGAGATTTGTTTGCGGCAGGAGAAGTTGTGTTCATTATGGCAATCGGCGCGCTTTTGGAGGAAGCTACAACCAATCGGGCAAAAAAGGGCCTCAAAAAGCTGATTAGTCTTGCGCCGGCAAAGGGACGCAGACTAAAGGACGGGAAAGAAGAAATGATACCGGCAGAGGAAATCCGGCAAGGAAATATACTGCGTATTTTGCCCGGTGAAACGATCCCGGTTGACGGAACAATCATAAGCGGCGAAACCTCGG
>CABRSG010000061.1 GCA_902473545.1 uncultured Lachnospiraceae bacterium
CTTGGGCTTGATGAGCGCGTTCTGCGGCGTGCCGATCTTCTGCTCAGCTTTTCTGATATGACCTTCCCGCACCAGCTCATGCGTGTGATCCTGCTGGAGCAGGTGTACCGGAGTTTTCGGATCATTCATCACGAGCCATATCACAAGTAATTGAGGTCTTTTATGGAAAGAGGGATACGTTATGGAAGGCATTATAATTAGAGAAGCGTTAGCCAAAGATGCAGAGCAAATGATAGAATATTTAAAAATTGTTGGTGGGGAAACGGATAATCTTACATTTGGAGAAACAGGATTACCTGTCACAGTTGAACAGGAAGAGAAATATCTTGAAGATGTTCATGATGACAAAACATCTGTACATTTGATTGCCTGCAAAAATGGTGAGATTATTGGAGATGGTGGTCTGACCGGCCTGCCGCGAAGAATGTGTCATCGTGCAGAGCTGGGAATTAGTGTGCGGAAAAATTACTGGAATTATGGTATTGGCAGTAAGCTTATGGAAGAACTAATTGCATATGCAAAAGAAAGTGGGATTGAAATTCTTAATTTGGAAGTGAGAAGTGATAATGTAAATGCAATCCATTTATACGAAAAATATGGATTCAGGCATATCGGAACATCACCGGCCTATTTTAAGATAGGAGATGACTATGTAGATTTTGAATTGATGTTTCTTGACTTACGGTAGTCAAAAAAATCGAAAAGTATGATAAAATTAACATGAAAAATTACGGAGGATATGACCTATGAATCTGGAGAATTTTAAATGGACACGCCAGCCCAAAAGTTATAGTATAAAAGATAACCGGATAGAAATCGTTACCGCCCCACACACGGATCTCTGGCAGAGAACCTATTATCATTTCCGCAATGATAATGCACCCGTCCTGCAGATGGAAACCGAAGAACAGTTTTTCAGTTTTACCGTAAAAACGAATTTTTCGGAAAGTCATCATCGCTTTGATCAGTGCGGAATTGTGATGTACCTGGACAGCGAAAACTGGCTGAAGGGTTCTGTTGAATATGAAAATGAAAAATTTCAGCACCTTGGCAGCGTTGTGACAAATGGCGGTTATTCAGACTGGGCAACTACGGCAATTTCGGCGGATATCAAATCTATGTGGTATCGTTTCAGCCGCCGGGAGGATGACTATTGTATCGAATGCTCGGAAGATGGTACAAATTTTACGCAAATGCGTGTCTGCCATATGCATAAAGGAAATGGAAAAATCCGGTTTGGCATTTATGCCTGCTCGCCGGAAGACTCTTCATTCAGGGCTGTCTTTACAGACATGGAGCTTACACAGTGTCAATGGAAGGCGCATGACGGACAGCAGCCGGATTAGATACCTTTCATGGTACAAAGGATCTGGAAGAGTAATTTTTGAAGATGGAGGAGGCAGCAAATGGCTGAAGCACCGTTTTATCTGGAAATAAATGCTTTATCAGAAAGATTTTATGTGCGGAAGCTGCACGAAAACGATGTGGATATGATATATGATCTGAGCTGCGAAAATAAGCTCTTTTATCAATATCATCCTCCCTTTGTCACAAAGGAGAGTATCCTGGAGGATATGTCTGCCCTGCCGCCGGGGAAAAGCTGCAATGATAAGTATTATATCGGCTTTTTCGAGGATGCGTTTCTGGTTGCGGTCATGGATCTGATCCTGGACTATCCGACAGAGAAAATTGTCTTTATCGGGCTGTTTATGACCAATATATTATATCAGCATAAGGGGATTGGCTCTGAGATTATTGAGGACGTCGTCCGGCATTTGAAATCAATTGGATACCGGGAAATCCGTCTTGGAATTGACAGAGGCAATCCGCAAAGCTACTCCTTCTGGTCGAAAAACGGATTTTCCGTAACAGGCGGGAAAGAATATGTTCTGATGGGACGGATACTTTAAAAACCTTCCGCTTTTGCGGATTAGCAACTCATGCTGTGATAAAAAACAAAGGATGAGACGCCCATTCTGGCAAAATACATTGGAGGTGTGCATATGAAGATGGAACATATTGCGTTATATGTGAAAGACCTGGAAAATGCCCGCGATTTTTTTGAGAAGTATTTTGGCGCGGTATCGAATACCGGGTACTATAACCCCAAAACAGATTTCCGTTCCTATTTTCTCACGTTTGACGACGGGACGCGTCTTGAAATCATGAACAGACCCGGGATGCTTAATCTGCCCCAAAAACCGACACATACAGGTTATGCGCATATCGCGTTCAGCGTGGGCAGTAAAGAAAAAGTAGATTCTTTAACTTCTGAGCTGAAAAATGCCGGTTATGAGGTGATAAGCGGTCCGCGGACAACCGGCGACGGTTATTATGAGAGCTGTATTGCCGCAGTCGAGGGAAATCAGATTGAAATTACAATATAAATATTGCAGGTAAACGCCCTAAATAAGGCTGCTTATAAAATGTACACAAATCACGGATTCACAGAAAAATCTGTTAATATGGAAGTGTGAGGAGGCATCTATGCACTACAAATATATTTTATTTGATCTTGACGGAACGATCACCGAATCGGGACCGGGAATTATGAATTCTGTGCGCTATGCTGTGCAGAAAATGGGTTGTCCGGCACTGCCGGAAGAGACGCTGCGGAAATTTGTCGGACCGCCGCTGGCGGATTCCATGCAGAAATACTGCGGCATGACGCCCTCGGAGGCAAAAAAGGCGATCACGCTTTACCGGGAATACTACACGTCGAAGGGCATATTTGAAAACAGCCTTTATCCGGGCGTGGAGGATATGCTAAAGGCGCTGAAGGACGGCGGCAAGGTACTTGCGCTTGCCACCTCAAAGCCGGAGCTGTTTGCGAAACAGATCCTGGAATACTTCCATATCGACGGCCTTTTTACTGTGATCTGCGGAGCTTCCATGGACGAAAAGCTGGTGGAAAAAGCGGCGATCATCACAAACGCACTGCAGGCGCTCGACATAGATGAGACGCACAAAAAAGATGTGCTGATGGTCGGCGACCGCGAGCATGACGTGCTTGGCGCAAAGGCGAACGCTCTGGATACGCTCGGCGTACTCTACGGCTACGGCGATCTGCCGGAATTACAGCAGGCGGGCGCCGCCTATATCGCACAGACGGCAGGGGAAGCAGCGGATATGATTCTCGGTGCTTCCGGAAAATCACAGGAAACAGGGAAATGAGCAGCATGAATAACTTGCAGAAAAAACTCGAAATAGACGACTTCATCAGTCAATATCCCGTTTGCCAGTACGCCGTCCTTGATGCGGCGGAGATTCCCTTTTCCGAAAAGGTGCGCCACATCTGTAAGACGGAATGCGGGCGCTACGGGAAGTCCTGGTCGTGCCCGCCGGGTGTCGGTGAGGTGGAGCAGTGCCGCGAACGGTGCTTAAAATACGACAGGGTACTGGTCTTTACCACTCTCGCTGAGGTAAGCGACGCTTCCATCCTTTCGGAAACGCTCGCCACCCGCGCAGGACATGAGGAAATTACGCGCGCCCTCGTAAAAGAGCTGAAAGCGCGCGGGGCAGTCTGGCTGACGCTGTCCAGCGAATCCTGCCACATCTGTGAGAGCTGCGCCTATCCGGAAGCCTGCCGCCATCCGGACTATGCTATCCCCTGCATCGAAAGCTACGGCATCCTTGTCACGGAAATCGCCGAAAAATGCGGCATTGACTTTCTGTATGACGTGCACACCGTCACCTGGTTCGGACTGATTTTTTTCTCCTATAAAAACCAGTGCTAATTTCCGGCACCCCTCATATACTGTTTAATAAAAAGCAAAGATAGTGGGGAGTTCGATGAAGAAGCTTGCCTCGGCGATGGGGATTCCGGAGGATTTATCTGAGAAGGCGGCGCTGCTGGAGATGACCGGACAAAACGCCCTGCGGGTGGAGAATTATCTGGGGATTATCGAGTATTCGGATTCGCGCCTGCTGCTGCAGTGCAAAAACTGCCGTCTGGAAATCTGCGGACGGCATCTGTTTATCGAGTCCTATGCGCGGGATGAACTGCAGCTTCGCGGATATATCGAACAGATACACTATTTCTGAAAGGAGAGATTTGTCTGGTCAGGCAGCTTCTCCGTCTTGGAAAAGGGTATGTCAGAATTCACATGTGCGGCGGCTCCTACGAGCGTTTCTTAAATCTCTGCGCCAACCACCGGATTTTCCTGTGGGATGTCCGTCCGGTGCAAAAGGGCTATGAGGCGAATATTCATTTGAAGGATTTCTTTTCGCTGAAGCCTCTGGCAGCAAAATGCCGTACCCGCGTGAGAGTATGCAAAAAATGTGGGCTTCCATTTTTTCTGAACCGCCACAGGAAGCGCAAGGTATTTGCCGCCGGGCTTCTTGCCAGCGGATTTTTCATTTTTTTCCTGTCCTGTTTCGTGTGGAATATCTCAATCGATGGAAATGTGAGCATCAGCCGCCCGGTGATAATGGAGTATCTGATGCAGCAGGAGATCGGCTATGGTACGCCAAAGCGCGCCATCGACTGCAAGCAGCTCTCCGCCGACCTGCGAAATGACTTTCCCAATCTGACCTGGGTGTCGGTAAAGCTCTCCGGTACGGAGCTTTCCATCAACGTGCAGGAAAATACGGATGCCGTCGGCGAGACGGGGCAGTATCTGTCCGCGGCCGGGGAATCAGGCGGCACGACGGATGCCGGCCCGTCCGCTGCAGTCCCCAGTGATCTGGTTGCAGATGAGGGCGGTACCATCGTGAAGATGATCACCCGCGAAGGCACGCCGCTTGTAAAAGAGGGCGATGTGATCGCGGCGGGCGACAGCCTTGTGAGCGGAGAGCTGGCGATTACCGACGACAGTGATACGGTCGTTTCCTACCGCTACTGCATGGCGGATGCCGACGTCTACATACAGACCACTCTGCCGTATCACGACGAATTTCCGCTCATCCACGACACGCCGGAGTACACCGGAAGGAAGCGTTACGGTTTTTACATAAAGCTTTTTGACAGATTTTACGGTGTTGATCTTGGGATAAATGTCTTTGAGACGGCGGACATTATCGGCAGGGAGCGTCAGCTCCGCCTTTTTCAGGACTTTTATCTGCCTGTCTCGGCAGGAATCCTGCAGGCGCAGGAGTACCGGATTTTTGCCGGAGCATACACGCAAAAAGAGGCATTAGACCTTGCCGAAGCGAACCTGCAAAAATTTCTAGCAGAAAATGAAGAAAAAGGGGTTCAAATATTTGAAAATAATGTTAGAATAGAGATAAGTGCGACCACCTGTCAGGCAGACGGTACCATTACCGTTATCAAAAAAACAGGCAGACATGTGCGCACAGAAAAAACGGACCTCCGACAGGAAGGAACAGATGAATGAGTATTGTGGAAACAGTTGTGGAGATTCCATCCCGGCTTGAGAGCAATGTGTTCGGCCAGTTCGACCAGCACGTGAAAAAAATTGAAAAGACGTTAAACGTCACCGTTATCGCGCGGGAGGGAACCATAAAAATACTTGGGAGCGCACAGGCGTCGAAAAAAGCGGCGGATATCCTTATGCAGCTTCGCCGCCTTGCCGAGGCCGGAAATATCATTACCGACCAGAATGTAGACTATGCGCTCGCACTTTCCTTTGAGGATAAGGAGAGTGCTATCGTGGAGATCGACCAGGATATCATCTGCCACACCATCAACGGCAAAGTGATCAAACCAAAAACGCTTGGGCAGAAGGAGTATGTGGATGCGATCCGCAAAAAGATGATCACCTTCGGCATCGGTCCGGCGGGCACCGGAAAGACGTACCTTGCAATGGCGATGGCGATCCAGGCGTTTAAGAACGACGAGGTGGGAAGGATCATTCTCACGCGTCCGGCGATCGAGGCAGGTGAAAAGCTCGGCTTTCTTCCGGGCGACCTGCAGAGCAAGGTCGACCCCTATCTGCGGCCGCTCTATGACGCGCTCTATCAGATTATGGGACCGGAGAGCTTCCAGAAAAACATGGAAAAGGGGCTGATCGAGGTCGCTCCGCTCGCCTACATGAGAGGGCGGACGCTCGACAATGCCTACATCATTCTGGATGAGGCGCAGAATACGACGCCCGCGCAGATGAAGATGTTTCTCACGCGTATCGGCTTTGGCTCAAAGGTAGTCATCACCGGCGATATGACGCAGAAGGACCTGCCGTCCGGCACGCAGTCCGGGCTGGATGTGGCGGTGAAGGTGCTTGGAAAGGTGGAGGAAATCGCTTTCTGCACGCTGACCAGCAAGGATGTTGTGCGTCACCCGCTGGTACAGCGGATTGTACAGGCATATGAGGAATACGAGAAAAAACAGCGCCCGGAAAGAGCGCCGCGCGTGAAAAATGTGTACGCCGGGAAACGGCGGGGAGGCGGAAGATGACGATTTATATGGAAAAGGAATGCGGCAGAGAACTTCCGTTTGACTGGAAGGAGACTGCGAAAGAGGTTGTGGAGGCTGTGCTGGACTATGCGGAATGTCCGTATGAGGCGGAGGTTTCCGTCACACTCACGGACGATGCTGAAATCCGCGTGATCAACCGCGAGCAGCGCGGGATCGACGCTTCCACCGACGTACTGTCCTTTCCGATGGTCGACTACGAGATACCGGGAAATTTTGATTTCCTGGAGGATGAGCCGGCAGACTGCTTTCATCCGGAGAGCGGCGAGCTGATGCTCGGTGACATCGTGATCTCGCTCGACCATGTATACGCGCAGGCCAGGCAGTACGGTCATTCCCTGCTGCGCGAGTACGCTTTTCTGATCGCGCACAGTATGTTCCATCTGATCGGCTACGACCACATGACGCCGGAGGAAGCGGCGGAAATGGAAGAGAAGCAGCGGGAGGTTCTGGAAAGACTGAATATCACGAGGGATTAGACATAATTTTTTTAAGGAGGAAGTATCATGAAAAAGAAAATTTTGACAGCAATGACAGCGCTTGGTATCTTGGCAGTCTGCATGTTCGGAACAACGGCAGGCGCTGAGGATTCCTTTAATCCGTCCTGGCGGGAAGCTCCCACGCGCAGCGGGGCGCTCCTGGAGACGCCGGATGCAAACGGACAGGTGCGAAGCTTCCTTACCGGAAAGCTGACGGACGCATCCGTCGCGCAGGTCCGCCCGATGTCGGTGATGATCAACAACATTATCAACGCGATGCCGCAGGCAGGCATTTCCAAAGCCGATGTGGTATATGAGGCGCCGGTGGAAGGGGAGATCACACGTCTCCTTGCGATTTTTGAGGACTATGCGGATCTGGAAAAATTAGGGCCGGTGAGGAGCTGCCGCGACTATTTCATCGACTTTGCGATGGAATTTGACGCGATTTACACGCATTACGGACAGGCGGTTTATGCCTATGATCTCCTGAATTCCGATATGCTGGACAACATCAGCGGTCTGCAGTATCAGGACGGCGTCGGCGAGATTTACGGCTACGCCGGAGAAGATATTTTTTACCGCACGGATGATCGTCCGGCTCCGCACAACGCCTACACCAGCTACAACGGACTGATGACGGCGGTTGAGCGCAAAGGCTACAGTATGCAGTATGCGGACGACTACAGCGGACATTTCCTGTTTGCAGAGGACGGTGAGCGTGTTTCCTACACAGACGGCACAGCTACCTACATCCGTCCGAGCCTTTACAGCAATAATCCGTACTTTGAGTATGATGCTGCGAGCGGACTTTACATGCGCTTCCAGTACGGCGATCAGCAGATCGACGAGCTGACCGGCAGCCAGCTCGGATACGACAATGTGATCATTCAGTACTGCCCGTTGCGCGCGTACGATGACAACGGTTACATTGATATCGACACCCATTCCGGCGGTTCGGCAATTCTGTTTACGAACGGCACCTACCAGAATGCCACCTGGAGCAAAGACAGTAACTACGGCGTTACCAGATATTACGACGCTTCCGGAAATGAGCTGAAAATCAACCAGGGCAAGACCTGGATCTGCATTGTACAGGATACAAAAAACGGCGACACACTGATCCAGTGATCGCCGCGCGGGAGGAAACAGGCAAGTGGAAAGTAAGAAAAACAAATCAAATTTTTTAGTACAGGGAACAATCCTGGCGGTCGCTGCGATCGTCGCGAAGATTATCGGTATGATCTACCGCATCCCGCTTTCCCGGATTCTGGGGGACGAGGCGTACTCATATTATGGAACGGCAAACGAGATCTACACGATTCTGCTCATGATCTCAACCTTCAGCCTGCCGCTTGCGGTGTCAAAGATGGTATCGGAAAAGGTACATCTCGGCGAGTGGAAAAATGCGCAGAAGATTTTCCGCTGCTCCATGAAATTTGCGCTCGTGAGTGGGGCAGTCATGTCGATTCTCTGCTTCCTGCTTGCCGACGTTATTACCGGAACTATTATGAAGGTGGGAAGCGCAGCCTACGCGCTGCGCGTGCTTTCCATCGCGATCTTTCTGTTCGCGATCACCGGCGTACTGCGCGGATTTTTCCAGGGACATGAGACGATGGTCCCGACCGCCGTGTCGCAGGTGATCGAGCAGATCATCCATGCGGTGGTTTCCATCGCACTGGCGGCTGCTCTTTTAAACTACGGGCGCTCCCTTACCGGCAAGGATGAGACGTATGCCTCCGCGCTCGGCGCGGCGGGCGCAACGGCGGGCACGGTTGCCGGCGTTCTGGTGGCGCTCATCATGCTGCTTGTCGTGTACGTCTCCTTCCAGAAATCGTACCGCAGGCGGATGAAAAGTGATATGACAAAGCATCTGGAATCTGACCGGGATATTTATTATGCGATCATTATGACGATCCTCCCGGTTATTCTGAGCACGCTGCTATACAACATCAGTCCGTCGCTGGATCAGGGAATCTTTAACAACATTCTGGCGGCGCAGGGCTACCCCAGCCAGCAGTACAATACCATTTACGGTATCTATTTAAGCAAATACCGCGTTCTGATGAATGTACCGCTTGCGCTTGCTTCGAGCCTTTCGCCCTCGGTGGTGCCGACGCTCACCGCCGCGATGGTGGATGGAAATTATAAGGACGCGCGTTTAAAGGTGCGCTCCACCATGCGCTACACTATGATCCTCACGATCCCGTGTGCAGTCGGCATGGCGGCGCTCGCGCATCCGATCATGGCGCTGATCTACAACGACTGGCGCGCGCTTCCGGCTGGAATCATGCAGGCGCACTGATGATCGTGCTTTTCGCGATCTCCACGCTTTCTACCGCCGTGCTGCAGGGCATCGGACGCATGAAGGAACCGGTGATCAACACCGCGATCTCGCTTGTCATCCACGTGATCGTGCTTGTCGTTCTGCTCAAGCAGTTCCGGCTGAATATTTACGGTGTTGTCTATGCAAACACGCTGTTCGCTTTTATCATCTGCATTCTGAACGGACTTTGCATCAAGCGTCATCTGCGCTACCGTCAGGAGCTGCGCAAGACGTTTTTGATCCCGCTGCTCGCGTCGGCGGTGATGGGCGTTGGCGCATACCTGATCTATTATGCGATCAACAGTCTGATGAATATTCTGTTCGTGGACTGGGCATCAAACATGGTCGCAACCCTCATTGCGATCCTTGCAGGCGCGGCAATCTACGTATTTCTGCTGATTAAACTGCGGGGCATCCGTGAGAGTGAAATCGCAAACCTTCCAAAAGGAGAGCTGATGGTGCGCATACTGCGCAAAATCCATTTCCTGTAAAGACTACACCGACTATCAGAGAAGGCAGGAAGAAACTGTGGACTACAGAGAACGCTTAAAAGAAAAAAAACGGATTATCATCAAAATCGGCTCGTCCTCACTTACCCATGCAGCGACCGGGGCGCCCGATCTTACAAAGCTGGAAATCCTTGTGCGCGAGGTGTGCAACCTGCGCAACATGGGCAAGGAGGTAATTCTTGTATCTTCCGGAGCGATCGCAGTGGGGCGCAGTGCCATCGGCATCAAAAAACGCCCGGACAGAGTGGACATCCAGCAGGCGTGCGCGGCGATCGGACAGGCAAAGCTGATGATGATCTACCAGAAGCTTTTTGCGGAGTACGGGCATATGGCGGCACAGGTTCTGATGACGAACTATACCATGACCGACCCCGTCAGCAGGCAGAATGCTTTTAATACGTTCCGCGAGCTTTTATATCTCGGAGCGGTTCCGATCGTAAATGAGAATGACACGGTGGCGACCTACGAGATTCAGTTTGGCGACAACGATATGCTCTCGGCGCTGGTGGCATCGCTGACGGAGGCGGATCTTCTGATTCTGCTCTCCGATATTGACGGCCTGTTCACCG
>CABRSG010000062.1 GCA_902473545.1 uncultured Lachnospiraceae bacterium
CCAGCGTCTCGTCCGTATCAAAGCTCTCCGCATCCGGACATACCGCCGCATAAGCCTCCGCCTGCGCCGCAAGCTCCGCCTTCTCGATCGGTCCCTTCGTGAGCTGATAGATGCCGCCAAGCGCCAGACCTGCTACCAGCGTGATGCCGCACAGCGTAAGCGCGGATTTATATGTAGCAAGCGAAAAGCCTTTTTTGCCCTCCAGAGCGCCGTTTGCGTAACCAAACGCCGTCGGCATCGTCACTTTCTCAATCAGCGGAACCAGAAGGTTGCCGATAATGATCGCATAGGAAACGCCCTCCGGCAGCGCGCCAAAGGTACGCAGAATTCCGGTCAGCACGCCGAGCAGGATACCAAATACGATCTTTCCCTTTTTGGTGATCGGGCTTGTCACATAGTCGGTCGCCATGAAGAATGCGCCGAGCATCAGACCGCCGCTGCAGAGCTGCGCGAGCACAAAGCCGATGCCGCTGCCTGAACCGAAGATCAGCTCAAAAACTGCAAAGGATACCAGATAGCATACCGGGATCTCCCAGGTAATGATCTTTTTCACAAGCAGATAAATACCGCCGACCGATGCAGCCGCCGGTAAAGCCCAGGAAAAGCTGCGCCAGATCCACCTGCTCCCCTGCTGCGAGCGACGCCAGCGGGGTTGCCCCGGAAACGCCGTCCACCGCGTAATCGCTCATGATCCCCGTGAAGGAAATGAGCAGAAAGCAGCGCGCCCCGAGCGCCGGGTTCATAAAGTTCTGTCCGATGCCGCCGAAAAACTGCTTAACAAAAATGACGGCAAAGATACTTCCAAGTGCCGGGATCCACAGGGGAACCGTCGGCGGAAGATTCATTCCAAGCAAAAGACCGGTCACGAGCGCGCTTCCGTCCAGGACAGTCATTTTCTGATGCGCGAGCTTCTGGAACGTATATTCTGAAAGCATCGCAAATACGATGGACACTGCCATCACCGCCAGGGAGTAAAGTCCGAAGCGGTAAACGCCGAATGCCGCAGCAGGAAGCAGGGCAAGTGAGACATCATACATAATACTTTTGGTGGAATCATCTCCCCTTACATGGGGTGAAGATGACACATTTAAAAAGCCGTTCACAGCAATCCCTCCTATCCTTTCTTTCTTCTCTCCGCCGTCACTGCCTGGCGCATCTGGCGGAATGCCTGTGTCAGCGGTCTTCTTGCCGGACAGGCAAACGTACAGCTTCCGCATTCACAGCACTCCATGCCGTTCAGCGCAGTAAACGCCGCTGTATCATATTTCTGCGCCGCCTCGATCAGCTTCTGCGGAACAATGTTCGACGGGCAGACCTGCACGCAGCGTCCGCAGCGGATACACGCCGTCTCTTCAAAGCGCTCCACATCATCCTGCATCAGACAGGTAAGCGCGGAGGAGGTCTTGACGATCGGCACATCCAGCGACGGGATCGACATTCCCATCATCGGACCACCCGCAATCACCTTTTTCACGCCTTCCTTCAGCCCGCCGGAAGCCTCCGCAAGCTCCGCAAAGCAGGTGCCGATCTTGACATTATAATTTTTCGGCTCATGAATGCCGGTTCCTGTTACCGTAACAATTCTGCGCATCAGGGGCGTTTTTTCGCAAACCGCCATATGAATCGCGATCACTGTATCAACATTATCCACGATACAGCCGGCGTCCGCCGGAAGCTTTGTAGAATTTATTTTTCTTCCGGTCACCGCATAAATCAGATTTCGCTCTGCGCCCTGCGGATACTTCGTCTTCAGCGGAATCACCTCTATCCGCGGCTCATTTTTTACAAGCTCCTGCAGATTCTGGATACCCGTCGGCTTATTTGCCTCGACAGCGATCACGCCCTTCGCGTTATCAAAAAGCTGCAGCATCACCTTGAGACCGCCAACGATCTGCTCCGGATTTTCAACCATCATGCGGTAATCGCTCGTCAGATACGGCTCACACTCCGCGCCGTTCACAATGATGTGGTCGATCGCGTCCGGATTCTTCGGCATCAGCTTTACGTGCGTCGGAAATCCGGCGCCGCCAAGCCCGACGATCCCCGCCTCTTTCACAGCGTCCAGAATCTCCTGCTTTGACATCTTCGTGTAATCGCGGTACTGCCCAAGTCCCTCAACCGGCGTGTAATTGCCGTCGTTCTCGATTACGATCGCATCCACCTTCGCACCGGAAACCGTGATGCGCGGCTCGATTGCCTTCACCGTACCGGAAACGGAGCTGACTATATTTGCGGACACAAATCCGCCGGCTTCTGCGATGAGCTGCCCCATCAAAACCGTGTCTTTTTTCTTGACTACCGGCTTTGCGGGCGCCCCGATGTGCTGCGAAAGCGGAAATACCAGCTCGCCCTTGGGCAGATACGTCTGAACCGGTTTGTCTTTTGTAAACCGTTTTCCGTCATCCGGATGGACTCCTCCCTTAAAAGTAGCTAATTTCATACTCTCTTCTCCTTTTTCTAAAGTGCATGTCATGATGTATATATAGTAATCTTTTTAAAGGCATTTTTCAACAAGAAACTTTTATGTTTCTTTCAAAAAACACAAAAATCCTCCTGTATCGGGAGGATTTTTTGTTAATTTTTTACCAAACTTTCCATGGAAGCCGTTTCAGAACCTGCACGCCCAGCAGACCGATAAAGGCGCCCATGGCCGTTCCTGCCAAAAGCAGCACAGGCAGATATGCGAATACCGCTGCATTTTCCAGCACAAGCGCCGCAACGATCAGCTGTCCGATGTTGTGAGAGATTCCGCCGGCAATGCTGACGCCTGTTCTGCCAAGCCACTGCTTCTTTTTGCAGAGCCACATTACCAGAAAGCTCAGAGTTCCGCCCGCAAAGCTGTAAAGCATCGCAAACTCATTTCCGAATGTCATGCCGACCAGGAGGATACGCACCATAGAAATTGCAAAGGTATCTGCCGGGCGCATCATGTACAGCGCTGCAAAAACTACCAGATTCGCAAGTCCCGGCTTCACACCCGGAACCCCCATCGGGATGGGGATCAACGTCTCAATATAACTGAAAATCATGGCAAGCGCCACCAGCACGCCGTACATTGCCGCGCGCTCCGCTGTCGTCTGTTTCCGCTGTCCGCCCTTCTTCATTGCATCCCTTCCGTTTACTGTCATTTTGTCTTTTTTTGTCGCAAAAAGCCGAATCCCTGCGGAAACGGCTTTCCGATACCCTTTAAATTTACCACAAAAGACTGTCACGGTAAAGCAAAAGAATCCTGACTGACTCAGTATATTCCCGCGCTTACACGGAATCGTGCTCAATTCCCCGAAAATCATCGGTGTCAAAAAACTCAATCAACG
The DNA here is from genome assembly GCA_902473545.1 of uncultured Lachnospiraceae bacterium. GTDB lineage: Bacteria > Bacillota > Clostridia > Lachnospirales > Lachnospiraceae > Marvinbryantia. The sequence continues at coordinate 3,315 of CABRSG010000062.1, forward strand.
TTATCCCAAATCCGTCACAAATCTTCATGAGCGTATAGACGCCAGGATTTTTTGTACTCCCATCAATAATATGCATCAAAGTTGTGATCGGTACCGCTGATTTATACGCCAGCCAATAATACGACATATCCAGATTCCAACACAGCTCCTTGATTCTCTTTCCAATTAATCCCTCTTTTATCATCCCACATTTTTCCTCTAACTTTGTACTACAGTTTATTTTATCTCTTTTGAATTGCAAACTACTTCCAAATATGGGCATAATTTTCATAATTTTCCAAATTAAGACAAAATGTGACTGCAATCATACGTTTCTGCTTATATATACGAAGAAGAATGTCGGTTTGTGACGGAAAAGCCACGACATTATTAAAAAACCTTATTTTTCGTCTGATTTGCTCTCTGTCTCCTCTATTTCTTTCCCTATCCTCTCTAAGTTTTGTTCTGATTCCATACACTTGTTATGAATCCGTTCAAAAAAATTCTGCTTACGGACTGTCGTAGCATTGGCATATCTCAATATTCCAGGATATACATCACTCATCCCCCTTCAGCTTTTTTTGAAGGTCGGGATATCAGTTGACGGCATTTTCCTATTTTTGAGCAAAAAACAGTGGCTGACGAGAAAAGCATCTCTATCAGCCACAACGTTTCTTTTTTATTTCTTCTTTTTCTTCTCCGGCAGTTCTTCCCACATGTTCTCGACCAGTTCGCATAAAAACTCCCGATTATCCACATCATCAACCAGAATCATCTCTTTCGCTCCTCATACGGAAGCTCCATTTCAGCATCCGGCATCAGTTTCATCGCCGCTGGGACGGGCTTTACCAGAAGTCTGTCATCGTATACTCCTCCAAAAACCCGACCGCGATAATAAAGTATATACTCACCCATCATTGCCCGACTGCTGATTTCACCCAACCCTGATAATTGCTCTATGACAAAACTCAGGTACTCTTTCGTTGACGCCATATCATAGCCTCCTACCCATTGATAAGCTTCAAGAACTTCTTATCATTCATCTGCTCATTCGTGACATACTTCCCGTCACAGAACAGCGAATATGTCGTGATCGGAGTCGGTGCATTCTGAGCATCCTCTCTGCTCCCGATCTTTACAGCCTTGAAGGATATCCCGTTTTTCTCAGCCGCCTCTTCCAAAATCGGCACATACTTCGCATTGAACGGACACTGGTTCGTATAGTAAAGAACATAACCATCTTCCTCTATATAAGGATGCTTTGCACATTCTTTGAACGAAGGAGTCTCTGCTCCCTTTTCAAACGGCAGATACCATAACTGAATACCATTATCGGCTTCATCGCAGACCTCAAAGCCTTTGTACTTTAAGAATTTTGGATCTGCCAGAAACGGCTTCTTCTTTGCGGCCGCAAGTATGCAAAGCCCCTTCTTTTCCTTCTCCCTGCTGTCCTTAATACATTCTGAAAGGAGATCACCTGCATATCCATGCCCCTTGAAAGAACCTGATACCCACAGACAATCTATATACATATACCCCGGAGCATGGATAGGATTCCATGCATTCTCCGCAGGAATATATTCGATAAAGCACTTCCCGCGTTCTACGCTCTTAAGAAACACAAGTCCTTCTTCAAATCTGTCTGCAAGCCAGGCTTTCTTCGATGCCACCTGCACATCCTTATTGTTTGAAATGGCACAGCAGATATGCTCCTTTTCCAGATTTTCTTTCCTAACTCTGATATATTCCATACATTCAAATCCTCCTTATTGGATGCCTTACCACAGTCTTCCGTTTCTCCGGTGCAACCTTACGCGCATCACTCAGATAAATCTCATGATGAAACCGTTGGTCGGTGATATCAAGAACATACCCCTGTTCTTCCATAAAATGATGCATCGTCTGTACTGTGGCGGGCTCATCATCATATGACCCGATATGCATGCATTGTACACACAGTCCTTCATCGTAGGTAAAAAGCTCAACCTCTGAAAAATCCTGTTTCTTCTTTGCCGTCGCTTCTCTAACTGCCCAGTCGAAATCTTCCTTTGTGACAAAGTCTGGCAGGCGAATGACGGAAATCCACCGAAAAGCATCCTTATGTGTATAATCAATGCCAATCTCTCCATCTCGCCTCTGCCGTCCCGGCCGGTTCACCATGGCATCCACCGGTTGCCGCTCACCCTGCCACCAGAATCCCTCTAATGGCGGCACTACATAATCAAAGTATCCGTCAATCTGATGGTCACCCTTTTTGCTCATCTTTATTGTAAAAGCAATCGCATACAACAGACCTATAGCCTGCTTGTATGCGCCATCTTCATCATTAGGATTGCCTCTGCCCCTTACCGCAATGTAATCCATTTTCGGGATAGTCACAATGGAAGGCGTGCCCTTTGGCATGTAAAACTCTTTGTATTCTTTCTTATAATCAAATGCCATAACCATTATTCCTCCGTCAGATCCTTCTCTTCATAAGGCTTATTCCACGAACCGATCTCAATCAGATTTCCTTCCGGATCCGCGATATAGCAGGTTCTCTGTCCCCATGGTTCAAGTTCCGGCGGAAGAACCGATGCGGCACCGTTTTCCACAGCTTTTTTATACGCCTCATCAACCTCACCAAATGTATCGACATACAATGCTATTTCAAAATGACCATTCAGACCATTAATATATTTATATCTTTGGCCTGTCATCTTCTCAAAATCCTTCCTGCCATATAACAGAAACAGCGTTCCATCTTTGACAAGATAAACATTTGATGTATTCTCTTCTTCCTTGATTTCAAATCCAAGTACGTCCCTGTAGAAACGGATCATCTTTGCCATATCATCGACGAATAATCCAAAACCGTCTAATCTCATTATGCTAATCCTCCATATATATTTTTAGTGTCTGCTCCGCATTCCTGCGAATGATATCCCGCGCCTCGATAGGCTCTAACACTTCAGCCTTCGATCCGAAAGTCATAAGCCACGTCACCAGGTTATCCAGGTCCGTATAATCGGCCGTAAAGAGCAACTTCCCATCATCCGCTTCCGTAAAGCAATGCGGTCCAAACTCTTCAACCAGCCGCCATTTCATATCCGGTGTAAAAAGCGCCTTTACCTTTATACCACCCGGAAATATCTTCTCATTCGACAGATTCGGCATGGGTGCATTCCGACAGACAAAATCAATCTCCGTTTCAGCGACTCTGTCCATGCGGTTCAGCTTAAACAGCCTGTAATCTTCCCGTGCTTTACACCAGCCCCACACATACCAGTTTGACCACTTGAAAACCAGATAATAGGGTTCGATCGTTCTGCTGCTTTCTCCGGATGGTGCATAATATCTGAACGCCAAAAGATGCCTGTTTTCTATCGCACTCTGGATCGCCTCGATCTTTGGAGCTAGCGACCCCTTATACCAGGAAGACAGATCAATCAGCATGGAATCCCTGCCGCTTATGAACTCCGAAGATCCTGTCTGAATCTTCTCCATCAACTGTCCGTAGTATCGACTTCCGCTCACGCTATCCAGACTCCGGAGTCCGGCAAGGATCATCTGCATGTCCTTTGATGTCAGAATTGTCCTGTCCATGCGGTATCCATCCATAATGCTGATTCCTCCGCCGGCGCCCTGAGCAGTCTTTATAGGAATCCCGGCCTTACACAGATCTTCAATATCACGGTTTATCGTTCTCCGCGATACTTCAAACCTTTCTGCCAGCTCAGGAGCCGTTGTCTTCTCTTCCTGCAGTAAGATCGACAATATTCCTATCAGCCTGTCTATCTTCATAATCTCTCACGCTCCGTTCATATCATAGCAAGCTTAACACGACAACTATATGTCATGTTTATTATATCATTTCAAAAAAATATCCGAAACAAAAAAACGGCCAGCAAAGAAATCAATCTCCACCGACCGCTATCCTTAAACTCTCTTCACATAATCCATATTCCGCCATCCAATCCTGCTCTTCCGCCTTCCCCATCCGGCCTTGGAAACCTGTCCGGCTTTCACTTTCATAATCGTATAAATCCCAACCGGGCAAAAACTGCACTGTGTCATAGCTCGTCCGTAACCGATGAATAACGCACCGGCTTGACTTCGTCTACACCAAATAAGAGGTATTTTTTAGCCGAACACCCCTGATTTTTACGCTATTCCAGGTTTCATCTATACCCGTTTTAGAATACAGCTTTTTAGTATGGGCGAAGAGCACGATTTTCAGCTGTATCGGTTTCTACGTCAATCAACCCTGTGCAGTATTTGCATATATCTGGTTCCGGTCATCACGGTCATTACATCCGCCCTCATCCTGCATGAAGGTATCACCGTAATGTCCGGCGCTGGCACCATACTGGCCCTTGCCGGACTGTTCCTGTCTGAATACAGAGGAAAGCATAAGAATAAATAGGCAGACATCCTTTTATATGCTGAGCTGTTCGATCAATGCCAGCTCATCAGCCGTAAAGGCCGTATTTTCGCAGCCCTGATATTATCTAAGATCTGTTCCGGTCTGGAGGCTCCGTCCAGCACGCTGGTCACGATACCGCCGCGCAGCACCCAGGCCAATGCCATCCCCCAGTCTTACAGACGTAGCCGGCAGTTTCAGACCGCTCGTGCCCAGGCGGTTATAGGTCATTGAGTCATAACGTTTTTCAGATGCTACATACATATTGCTTGTCCTCCCTATCATTTCAGCAGTTTTTCTGCATTCTCATAATCAGTCTTTTTCCGTCGATCCCGCGGACGGGCACGCTTCCCATAAAGGGCAGCCCCTCACCCAGACCTTCTTGATCTTTGCGGTATCCGTAATTTCCCGGTCGGGTCTGCCCTCCACCAATACCATGGTCGCGGGCCATCCGGGTGCAATCCGTCCGGCTTTTTCGATTCCGAAGGCAACGGCAGCTTTTGCAGATGCTCCCTGCAGGGCTTCCAGCGGGGTTAACCCCGCCTTCACCAGCAGTTTCATTTCGCGATGGATGGAGGCGCCATGGGCGACTGCCGGCACAAATCCTCCGGAATTTGCATCTGTCGCCGTCAGAATTGTAACGCCATAGTCATGCAGCAACCTCACCGCCGCCTCCGCATTAGGGTAATCGCTCTCTTTATACCCGAACTGGCCGCATCTGGAAAAGCTCTCCATCATTACAAGCGTGGGAGCAACGGCCACCTTCTTTTCTGCAATGTCTTTTGCCAGTTCCGCTGGAAAGGGCTCCTTCATCGGAACATGGAGCAGAATATCCGCTCCGGCATCCACGGCCTGCCGCACTGTGGCAGTCTCGGTAGCGTGAACCGCCACCTTAAGCTTCTTTTCGTGAGCCGCCCTGACAATGCCCCGCAGAGCCGTTTTGCCTACGGAAAGCGTATGAAACACTTCGAAGCATGGCATCCGCCTGTGCTGCCGTCCCCATATGAACGTGGGCATCAATCAGACCGGTCATTAAAAGTCCCTCGCCGCACTCTGCCGGGTCACATTTTTTCACGGCAGTAATCACGCCGTTTTCCACGCTGACGACTGCCCCGTCCCAAAACATTTCTCCGTCAAACAACGGGTACTTTAATTCTATCATGAATCTTCTCCACGCTCCCTAAAATTTCAAACTCCTCCCAGGAACATCTTTCCGTCAGTAAATACATAATTGCGCATACCTTTGCCGCCCACACGATCCGCCGGCAACGCCTCCTCGATCCGGTCAATATCCTCCGCACTCAGTTCAAGGTCAAGTGCATCAATGGATTCCTGCAAATGATCGGGATTCGTGGTGCCGATCAGACTTTGAACATGGTCATACTTGGCGAGACTCCATGCAAGGGCCATCTGTGAGATGGTCACACCTTTTTCGTCGGCGATTTCTCTGACTTTACGGATCATGGCGAGATTATTCTCCCGATGCTCCGGCGCCAGCAGCCCGCGGGTCATAGCCGTGTCTGCAGGATTATTCAGGATATGATCGCTCAGCAGACCGTGACCAACCGTGCCAAAAGCCAGCACCTTGACGCCCAGCTCCTTTGCCGCCGCAATCAGCTCTTTCTCAATACCGCGCTCCACCAGAGAATACTCCATTTCTACGGTGTGGATGGGATGTACCGCACAGGCACGCCGCAGCGTTTCGGCATCCACCATGGAGAGACCAATGTGCCGGACATATCCAGCCTGCACCTGTTCGGCAATGGCGCCCACCACCTCTTCTACCGGAACGGTGGTATCCTGCCGGGCAGGCTGGTACAGATCAATGTAATCCAGTCCCAGGCGGCGCAGGGAATAGGTCAGATGCCCCTTCACATTGTAGGGTTTCACATCCAGACCATAAATGCCGCCCTCCGGACAGGGCAGAACGCCAAACTTGACCGACAGGAAATAATTATCATGATTCACTTCTTTTAGTGCCCGTCCTACAATGATTTCACTTTCGCCGGCGTTATAAAATTCGCCGGTATTAAGCAGCGTGATTCCCGCATCCAATGCTGCATGAATGGTTTTCACAGAGTTTTCGGGATTGCGCACGCTGGACATGCCCATAGTGCCAAGCCCCAATCGGTTCCGTTCTTTCATACTATTATCCTCTTCATTTTAATCCATCACAATTCTCTTTTTTTAAAACTTCATTTGCCTTCTGCAGGAGGTGTACCAGCGTATCAAATTCTTCCTTTCCCATGGCATCCATCAGCCGCAGAAAATGTCCCTCCATCTCCTGCCTGGTGCTTTCCGCCAGAGCTATCGCCTTTTTTGTGGGAATAATATTGTAAGCCCGCTTATCCTCAGCAGACCGTTCTTTTATAATATATCCTTTTTCCGCCAGAGAAGTCAGATGAGCCGTCACCATCGGCTTGGATACACCCAGCATCCGGGCCAGCATCACGGAAGTATGCGGACCCGGGGTCCAGATAATAAT
>CABRSG010000063.1 GCA_902473545.1 uncultured Lachnospiraceae bacterium
GACTCTCGGCAGTTTTATACCTGCCGTCCTCTGGTTTCTTCGCATCTGCAGGAATCTTCCAACTGCGTCCTTCACGGGTAACACTTGGAATTTTTCCCTCTGAACATAAAATACGAACTCTCCTATCTGAAATATCCCATTTCTCTGCCGCCTGCTTCACTGTCATGTACATAAATCTACACCTCACTTCAAACAGTAGTATACCCTATTATCGGAACAATACAGAAGTCCGGAAGATACCATTTTCCCATCTCTCGGATCAGTATTTCACACTTCAATGTTCATGTTCCATAAAGTAACACACAATAGACAGTCACCCAACTATTCCGAAAAAATAGGACACCGCTAAAAGCTGATGTATGGAATCATTTCCTTGTGTCAGCTTTTTCTATATCTAACCCCGGACAGAAAGTGATATATTTGTATCTTTCTCTATTGACAGCACATTGCAGAAGTGATATATTTGTCTTGTAAAGTGACAAATATATCGCTTTGGAGGACGACATTATGAAAAATAACACAAAATGCACTATCCTTTTAGGTGTAATCTACGCTCTGCTTGTAGTTGCAGCTTCATGGTATACGATTACCTTTAATGATTCAAGATTTATTGCACCTATGGATTTATCAGAGTATGTGTTTCGAGTACAAGACCTGCCCATGATTATTTCCGGCATACTGATGCGAATATCTGCTATATCGTTACGACCATGACGAGCCATTTGACGAAAGCGAGGGATGAACGTGCCAGACTTTGAATGTAGATTAAAAAAATACAGGCAGCTAAAAGACTTAACACAAGAGCAATTAGCCATACAGGTAGGTGTACGCCGGGAAACAATTATGCGGTTGGAAAAGGCACAATATAATCCCTCTCTCAAATTAGCGATTGACATTTCAAGGGCAGTTGGCGCACCTATCGAAGAAATATTCATTTTCAAGTAGCTTTAATGGCGAAAGCCTTTATTTTACGGGCAGTTGCGTTTTTGTTAATCTGCGTTGCTTGCCGTATGAGGGCTAGGCATACATCGTTAAGTCCGCTCTATAGACAGAAAATCAAGGTTCTTTCCAAAAGCCGCCCTTATGAAAATTCTCATTTCCAAGCGGTTTCGCTGTCAGCCGGAACATCACACAGCCATCCGGACAGACAATTGTTTTGCTGTATTTCCCATCACCGCCAAGATTTTCCAGATCTCCCCCGCTTCTGACAGCTTCCATTAACGGATACAACATCATCATTGTTTTAGAGCAGATTCCATATCCGTCTTTATTAACAGGACAGCCATAAGTACAGGTGTATTTATCTCCGATTTCTTCCCCATTACGGCAATACCGTTCTGTATGATCGCCTCTTAAAAAACCGGTAACTTCAATTTCAAATTCATATTCCTCATCATACCACTTTTTCATAACCGCCCTCCAAAGATTTTAGATTTCTCAGCTCGACAAGCTGAAATTTATCTTTTTATATAGATTAAATCCGTCATGCCATTATACGATTGTGTTTTGAGCAGCTTCAACTTAATTTCATGGTCAGCCTTTTCAAAAAGCCGGATACCCGAACCTAAAATCGTCGGAATCACAGTAATATAATAACAGTCAATGACATCCTCTTTCACTAACTGCTGGATAAGGTTCGCCCCACCACATATCCAAATACCTTTTCCGGTTTCTTCTCGCAGTTTTTTTACCAGCTCAACAGGGCATTCATTGGTAAAACAGATTTTATCAGAAGATATTTTTGAATTATGTGTTACAACATAGGTTGTAAAATCATTATAAACCCACTCGTCCGGCGAAAGTTCCGTGACGATTTGATGATAGGTATTCCACCCCATTATCACAGTATCAATTTCTTTCGCAAATTCAGAATATGCGTCAATGTTATCGTCATCATTGCCTTGCCCGGCCAGCCAATTCACGCTACCTTCACCGTCTGCAATATATCCATCAAGGCTCATCACTATAAACAGACTGACTTTTTTCATAAGTTCTCCTTTCAACTCATAAAATGGAATTTATCTATGGATATACATTCTTGTCATATCAGGCTCATTGTCCCCTTGAACCATGCACAAAAATTCCCAACCATATCTTTCATAAAAACTTGTATGGTCTGTAATCAAATAGACAGGCGTAATTCCTTTGGACTTCATATCATTCACAACAAGATCAAGTAATTGTCCCGCAATTCCTTGACAACGATATTCCTTGTCTGTATATACCGCACATACATTTGGCGTAAGGTCTTTTCTGTCATGAAAATCATTTTCGATCACGCCAAGACCACCTACAATGCGTCCACTGTCTAAACAAAGATACCAGCCATATTCTGTATCATTATTAAGATAGGCTTCCATACATTCAAGATAAGCTTCTTGTGGTACTTCCCATTTATCATGAAACCATGTGGCTGCTTCTTCTTTTAATTCGGGTTTTTGTCTTAAAGTAACATAAGTATATTCTTTCATATGCTTGCCTTATCCCCCTCAATAAACATCTCCGTCTGCTTAACCTCCAGCATATCCCCAGTTGCCCCGATCTTCTGCAACGCCACAGCAGACTTATTCGCCTGCTGGTTTGCCAGCCTCTCTTTCGTCTCGCTGATTGCCTGTGTCAGCAGCTTCTGTTTCTGCTCCATCAGGTACGTATTTCCGAAGTCCAATTTCAAGAATTTCCATTCAAATCCGTTATGATATTTATATTTCTGTTCATTGGCTGCCTCCACAAACTTAAACTTTTATTCTATTTTTCCCAACAATCAGATCATAGCTTTCCGCAATCATCCTTTTGATTTCCCCGTCCGGGACAGTTCCATCCAAAATGATGGAGTTCCAATGTTCCTTATTCTGGTGATACCCCGGCAGCACGGACGGATAAGTATTCCTCCACAGGTCACGCCACTGCGGATCAACCTTTACATTCACCCACATATGACCGTTTCTCTCATAAGTCCACGCAAATGCCTTTTTGTTCTTCCGGTACCGCAGAAGCACCCAGTTATCATCATGGAAAGGCGCATCCACATATACATCCGGGAAAGTCATTCCAAAATCCAGGTTCTCCTTCCGCTCTTTCATCACGAATCGCCTCCTGTCAAATAATCTGATACCCCGCTTTGAAAAGCACCTGCAATGCCTTTTCATAATTTTCCCTTTTCACCAGGATATAATCCGTATTATAAGTAGATACCGCAAAGATGCCAATATCATGCTGCGCCATCAAAGATGATATCTTAGAAAGTATGCCGATCAGGGAAAAATCCAAAACGCCCTGTATCCGGAATGCCTTCCAGCCATCATCCTGTTCTGCTGCATTTTGCGGAACATTCTCTGTCATACACACCAGTGAATTTTCTTCATCTGTCCTGCCAGTAAAATAAAACGGCTGTGCTGGATCTACCATCGAAAAATCTTCCACTTTACAGATAGAAAAATCATAATCTATTCTTTTTATTTCCATCGTAACCCTCCAAAATCCCGTATCTTATACTCCATCATCTTCCTTATCACGGCGCTTGCGGACTACCGGAACACCTGTTTTCAGAAAACATGCCGCATTATGGATAACTGCCTCGATCTTTCTCCTGGACCGTATCATCCCTTCGGTTTCCATAATTCTCCGGATATCCGCTTCCTGATAGGCGGCTACCTTTTCATAATCAAACCCGTCAAAGCATTTTCGGAATATTTCCCGCTTCTGGATCATCATATTCCAGTTCAGCCCACACTGCATGGCTTCCATCATCAGAAACTCAAACTGCTTCCTATCATCATGCAGCGGCATCCCCCATTCCTCATCATGATATTTTATCATTTTTTCATTGCACAGGCACCACCTACAGCGTTCCATACCGTCTCTCCCCCCGTTTCATCCTATTTCCGTATGCCGGCTCTTATCCGATACCCTGCCCCGGACATTTTTGTAAACTGTCCGGCAGCCTTTTTCTACCACCCATCATAACAGAAAAAGGCTGCCATATCAATCAAAAGACACTTCCAAACAAACTAATAACACACACCAACGGTCAAAGTCCTCCTGCGTAGCGATCTGGCAGTATTTCCATTCATCATTTCTGCTCTCGCTGTATATATCATTAATTAGACCGATGGACAAAAACTCCATATTCGCCATGGAAATCCCAAGCTGCACGCACCTAAGAAGGATCCCCTCCCGAAAATCGGCAAAAAGGAAGCGCCTCCGAAGAGACGCTGTTCCTCCCTGTTTTTTACATTTTTCTGATCCGTTCAAGCGCCGCCACTGTATTCTCGTAACTGCCAAAGGCCGTGAGTCTGAAATACCCTTCCCCGCTCGGTCCAAAGCCGGAGCCCGGCGTGCCAACCACGTTTGCTTTTTCCAGAAGATAATCAAAAAATTCCCAGGAACTCATGTTGTCCGGTGTTTTCAGCCAGATATACGGCGCGTTGATGCCGCCGGATACCGTATAGCCCATCTCGCTCAGTCCATCATAAATCGCGGCGGCATTTTTCATATAATACGCCACCTGCTCTTTAAGCTGCGCCTTTCCCTCCGGGGAGTAGACCGCCTCGCCTGCGCGCTGCACAATGTAGGGCGCTCCATTGTATTTCGTGCCGTGGCGCCGCGCCCAGAGCGGATGCAGATTGGTGCCGCCCGCCTTTAATTCCTTCGGAACAACGGTAAATCCAAGGCGCACGCCGGTGAAGCCGGCATTCTTTGAGAAGCTGCGCAGCTCAATCGCACAGGTGCGCGCGCCCTCGCACTCATAGATGGAGTGCGGCACATCCGCCTCCGAAATATACGCCTCATAAGCCGCGTCGTAGATAATGATCGCGCCCACCTTATTTGCATAGTCCACCCAGGCCTGCAGTTCCTCCTTTGTGATCGTGGAGCCGGTCGGGTTATTCGGAAAGCACAGGTAAATCAGATCCGGCGTCTCGGAAGGAAGCTCCGGCGCAAAATGATTTTCCGCCGTGCACGGCATATAGATGACATCGCTCCAGGTCTCCGCCTGCGGATTCCAGGTACCGGTTCTGCCTGCCATCACGTTGGAATCCACATACACCGGATACACCGGATCGCAGACTGCGATCTTATTGTCCAGGCTGAAAATCTCCTGAATGTTCGCCGAATCACACTTCGCACCGTCCGACACGAAAATTTCATCCGCCGCGATGTCGCAGCCGCGATTGGCGTAATCGTTCTTTGCGATCGCGCTGCGCAGAAACTCATAGCCGAGATCCGGCGCGTAGCCGTGGAAGGTCTCCGCCTTCGCCATCTCGTCCACCGCGCCGTGCAGCGCCGTGATGATCGCCGGGGCAAGCGGCTGCGTCACATCGCCTATCCCTAAGCGGATAATCTTCTTATCCGGATTTGCCGCCGAATATGCGGCTACCTTTTTGCCAATTGTTGAAAACAGATAACTGCCCGGCAGCTTTAAATAATTGTCATTTACCTTTGCCATATTCCCGTCTCCTTTTCCCTGTAAAAATACATTCTTTTTCTGCCATCTCTGCTGTTCTTTTTCAAAATCTCTCTGGACGGCTTTCCATCATCCCAGTCTTCTTAATGCACGGCATCAGAGCGTAATCTCGCCGTCGAAGACCGTCGTCGCGCTTCCGGTCATATACACTTTATTTTCGTTTCTGTCCCAGAAAATTTTCAGATCACCGCCGAGCAGCTTCACCGTCACCTCGTCCTCCGCGTATCCGTTTAAAATCGAAGCAACCGCCGTCGCGCACGCCCCGGTACCGCAAGCGAGCGTTTCGCCGGAGCCGCGCTCCCACACGCGCATCTCCAGGGTATGGCGGTCGATCACGCGCACAAACTCCGTGTTCACGCGATCCGGGAACATCGGGTGATGCTCAAATTTCGGACCGATTTTCTCGATATCTAAATGCTTCACATCGTCCAGATAGGTGACCGCGTGCGGATTGCCCATGGATACGCAGGTGATGCGCCACTCTTTGCCGTCCACCTCCACCGGATCGTCGATAACCTGTTCTTTTTCGGAAACTACCGGAATATCCGCCGCCCGCAGAATCGGCGTGCCCATGTTCACCTTCACCGTGGACACCCTGCCGTTTTCCACTGTAAGGTCGAGATACTTGATGCCGCTCTTCGTCTCCACGCTGATACTGGTTTTGTCTGTAATCCCGTAATCGTACATATATTTCGCCACACAGCGGATGCCGTTCCCGCACATCGCCCCCTGTGAGCCGTCGGCGTTGTACATCTCCATCTTTCCGTCCGCAGTCTCGGACGGCTTAATCAGGATCAGCCCGTCGGAGCCGATCCCGAAATGACGGTCGCTGACGAAAACGGCCATCTTTGCCGGATCGTCCACCTTCTCCTTAAAACAATTAACATAAACATAATCGTTGCCGATTCCGTGCATTTTTGTGAACTTCATGCAATTATCCTCCCAACCTGCCTGTTTACTGTATCTCTTCGCCTGCAAGCCGCAGCCACTGAGCAGTTTCTTAATATTTCATCAGCGTGAATACCATCTGCGCCGTCTCCACAATATTGGTGCCGCTGTCCATGCTGCATTTCTGCATATAGCGGTGCGCCTCCTCCTCCGTCATGCTGTTGCGCTCCATCAAAAGCTTTTTCGCGTCTGCAATCAGTTTCATCTCCTCCTCCGAGCGCACCTTTGGCTGCTGTCTGCGCTTCTTTTTCTTTCGAAGGAGATTCCCCATGATCATTTCCACCGTATTCGCAAGATCATGGATCTTCAACGGAAGCGCCAGGCAGACGACACTCCGGTCGCCGCACGACTCCAGGACGCTCCGCGAGGCGATCAGCAGCATCTCAAAGCTGTCCGGGATATCCTCCAGAAGCTGACTGTAAAGCATATCGGTAAATTTATAGCCGCACACGACGATTCCTTCTCCGATGCGGTCAGCGACCTGCAGAACCTGCGCTCCGCTGGTGCAGACGGCAGCCACCCGGTACCCGCTGCGGACAAGGATATTGCGGATATTTTTCGCATCCTCCGCTTTCGGGAATACCACAATGATACTTACCAATCTCTCCACCTCCCGTTCTTATTTTTACAATAAAAACAGAATTTAAATCCGGTAGAGATATTGTTCAAGCTCCCACTCTGTGACATTCCTGCTGTACTGCGCCCACTCGCTGCGCTTCGCCCGGCAATAATTTTTTGCAATATGTTCGCCAAGTACTCCGCAGATCAGCTCGTCGCTCTCCATCGCCTCCACCGCGGCAAGCAGGTTATCCGGCAGCGTTGTGATTCCAAGCTCCTGCCGCTCTCTGTCCGTCATCTCAAAAATGTTCCGCTCCACCTGCGCGGGCGGCATGATCTGATGCTTAATTCCGTCCAGTCCTGCTGCAAGGCAGACCGCCAGCACCAGATACGGATTGCTGGACGGATCCGGGCAGCGCAGCTCGATGCGCGTCCCCTCCGTGCGGATGCCCGGAATGCGGATGAGCGGGGAACGGTTATGCGCTGACCACGCCACGTAGACCGGCGCCTCAAAACCCGGCACCAATCGCTTGTAGGAATTTACGATTGGATTTGTGATCGCCGTCATGCAGTGTATATGCTTCATCAGCCCGCCAATAAAATAGTACGCCTCCCGGCTCAGCCCCACCTTATCCCCCGGGTCTGCAAAAATATTTTTTCCATCCCTGGAAAGTGACATATTAATATGCATACCGGAGCCGTTGATGCCCGCCTTCGGCTTCGGCATAAAGGTGGCGTGCAGCCCGTGACGCTTCGCGATCGTTTTCACCGTCAGCTTAAAGGTCATGATATTATCCGCCGCCTTCAGCGCGTCGTCATATTTAAAATCGATCTCATGCTGCGCAGGTGCCACCTCGTGGTGAGACGACTCGATCTCAAAGCCCATCGTCTCCAGTGTCAGCACCATATCGCGCCGTGCATTCTCGCCCAGATCTACCGGACCGAGATCAAAATAGCCCGCCTTCTCGTGCGTGATAGTGGTCGGCTGTCCGTTGTCGTCCGTGTGATAGAGGAAAAATTCGCACTCCGGCCCCACGTCAAACTGGTAGCCCATCTCCTTCGCCTCTTTCAGCACACGCTTCAGCGCGTAGCGCGGGTCTCCCTCAAACACAGTGCCGTCCGGACGATAAATATCACAGATTAACCGCGCCACCTTGCCCTGCTGCGGCCTCCACGGAAAAATCGCAAAGGTATCCAGATCGGGGTGCAGATACATATCCGACTCCTCTATGCGCACAAATCCCTCGATCGACGAGCCGTCAAACATGCACTTGTTGTCCAGCGCCCTTTCAAGCTGGCTCGCCGTAATCGCTATGTTTTTTAATGTCCCGAAAATGTCGGTAAACTGCAAGCGCACGAACTCGATTTCCTCTTCCCGGACGAGTCTGATCACATCTTCCTTCGTATATCCCATCCTTAAATCCACTCCTTTAACTCCTTTTAAAAAGCAGAAAAAGGCATTCTTCACCCTTTTGTAAGAACGCCTTTGTTCTGAAAAAATGATAACAGCGGGCTTTTTGTTTGTCAACAAAAAACCCGCTCCAGCATCATGAATTAAAAACATCAATATCATGTATTATTTCGATGAAAACTTCTGCCGCGGCACAATCAGGCGCCGCGTAAAAATTCTAGGAAAGTCCCGGCACTGTCCGCACATACCGGAAACCGGAGCTCCATGCCTCGCCAACTACCACGCCGTTCTGACTGGATGAGCAGTGCGCAACGATCAGACCGCCATCCGCCGATTTTCCAACCACCAGTCCGACATGGTTCATGTCGCCGCGCTCCGGTCCGCCGTAAAATACAAGATCGCCCGGTCTTGCGTTGATCTGGTCCACCATCACGGAAGCATTCCACTGGCTTGGCGTGTGTCCGCCGATGCCCGCATCGGAACCGCCCAGACCATTGTAGTAGCAGTACAGCGTAAAGCCGCTGCAGTCCAGACCGTATCCTCTCGTCATACCGGTCGAGGTACTGCCGTCCGCCGTCACCTGCGCCGGGGATCCCCAGCGATCGTCCCATCCGAAGACGAAGGATTTTCCGCCCCAGAAATAGCCGACCTTTCCGACCAGACTATATGCCGCCGTGACAATCCGTACACGTGCATCGGAAATATCATCTCCAACCGACGCGCGCACGATCTGCGGCGCCGCGCTGGCGATCGCGCAAAGCTGCAGACACTGTGCAGATGCGTAGGACTGTATTTCCGCCGCCCCTGCGCTGTCGATGCCGTTTCTTCGCACATAATCGTCAATCGTCGCCGGGACAGGCTCCGCCGCAGAATACGTTTCTGAAGTCTCCGCTGCCTGTCCATCCGCCTGCAGCTCGCTTTTCTGGCGAAGTCTCAGCCACTTCTCATAGCGCGCCGCATCCATCTGCTCCTTTTTCTCCTCGCGCAGCGTTTCTCTCTGCTGCTCGGCACGCTCCTTAATCGATGCACGCATAAGCTCTGCCATCCCGCCCATTCCGGTGCTGTATCCGGCAAGCAGCAGTTCCTCCTGCGCGTCCACGGCTGCCAGCTCGTCCTCAATGGAGTATTCTTCAACAAATACCTCGGAAATATCCGGTCTGGACACCTCCTGCAAGCCTCTTTCCGGCTCATTCATCTCCGTGAAAATCTCCAGCAGAAGCGCGCGGGCATCCGACGTTATCGCGCCGGAGCCGGTTCTCTGCTTTAACTCGTAAACAAACACCGCAAAGACGTCCTTCCAATTGGAGGCATGAAAGTTCTCCGGGTCGGCAAGCGTCTGCGCAAACGCCGCCTCCACCTCACTGCAGAGACTGCCGAAGCCGTCCGAAAAGCTGATGCCGTAGAGACTGGAAAGCTGTCCGAGATAAGCCGCATTGCTGGCGATGATATTCGTCTCCCAGTTCGCATTCTTCTGCGAATGGTCCTCACTCTCCGACTCGGACTCCGATTCAGATTCAGATTCGGACTCCGAGTCCGTTTCCGTCCCGGACTGCGATTCTGTTTCACTGCCGCTCTCTGTTTCGCCATTCTCTGTTTCCGTGTGCTCCGTCCGGGAAGGGGACTCTGTCTCCGGCTCTGTAACAGGCGCTCCCGTTTCCGACTCAGAGGGCGCTTCCGTGGAACCCGTTTCCGGCTCCGAATCCGGCGTCTGCGGTTCATCCGTCTGCGGCGGTTCTGTCTGTATCGGATCCGTCTGCGGCGGTTCTGTCTGCGGCGGCTCCGTCTGCGGCGG
>CABRSG010000064.1 GCA_902473545.1 uncultured Lachnospiraceae bacterium
ACGGACAAGGACAAAACCTACCGCGCCGTGCTGCTGCTTGGGCAGACGACCGACACGCAGGATACGACCGGGACGGTGCTTTCCGTCTGTGAAAAGATTCCGTCGGAGGAGGCGGTGCGCAGCGCGATCGCGGTTTTTATCGGACCGTATGAGCAGGTGCCGCCGATGTATTCCGCGCTGAAGGTGGGCGGAAAGAAGCTGTATGAGCTGGCGCGCGAGGGCAAGATCGTAGAACGGCAGGCACGTTCCGCACAGATTTATGATATAAAAATAGAAGAGATCAGTCTTCCGCACGTTATCATGACGGTTTCCTGCTCAAAAGGCACCTATATCCGCACGCTCTGTCATGATATCGGCGAAAAGCTTGGCTGCGGCGGCTGCATGGAATCGCTGCTGCGTACCCGCGTGGGAGCGTTTGCACTGGAGGAAAGCCTGCGGCTCTCAGATATCGAAACGTTGTCAAAGGACGGCCGTCTGGAGGAAAAAATCGTGCCGGTGGAGGCGATGTTCGCACAGTACCCGGCATTTCGCACGAAGCCAGAGACGGACAAGCTTCTTTATAACGGAAATCCGCTGGAAAAGCGCAGTCTTACGCAGGCAGAGGCACCGGTGCAAAGCGAAGAAAGCACAGCGGCTCGGGCGCGGGACGGCGAAAACCCATGGGCGCGCATCAGCGACTCCGCCGGACGGTTCTGCGGGATCTATCAGTACGTCCCGGAGAAGAAACGCTATGTTCCTGTAAAGATGTTCTTATAAAAGCCCAGTCTCCATGCAGGAACGCAATTTTATGAGGAATTCAATATGAAATATATAGAAGGCTTTATGGATTACACCATGGACCGGGACACGGCGGTCACGCTCGGCAAGTTTGACGGGCTGCACCGCGGGCACCAGGAGCTGATCCGCCGGATCTGTGCGAAAAAGGCGCAGGGGCTTGAGAGCGCGGCGGTGACGATCTGGCCAAACCCGAAGGCGCCTGCGCTCCTTACAAAAGGAGAGAAGAAAGCGCTGCTTAAAAAATTCGGCGTGCAGTGGTGGATCGACTGTCCGTTTCTTCCGCAGATCTCGCATATGGAGCCGGAGGCGTTTGTGCGGGAGATTCTGGCAAAACGGCTGCGCGCGAGATATATCGCGGTCGGCAGCGATTTTCGCTTCGGCTATCAGAGAAGAGGCGACTGTGCGCTGCTTGCAAAAATGCAGTCGGAGTGCGGCTATGAGCTGGAGGTTGTGGAAAAGGAATGCTATGAGGGACGCGAGATCAGCAGCAGCTACGTGAGGGAAGCGCTCGCAGAGGGCAATATGGAGCTGGTGAATATGCTCCTTGGCTACCCTTACACGGTCCAGGGCGAGGTGCTGCACGGACGGCGGATCGGGCGTACGCTCGGGATGCCGACCACAAACATTATTCCCTCCATTGGCAAGCTGCTGCCGCCAAACGGCGTCTACGCCTCAAAAACAATTATCCAGCCGCAGACATACGGAGCGGACGAAGGCCGGCAGCCGGAGAGCTGCTGCGGGATCACAAATATCGGCTATAAGCCGACAGTGGGCGAATACTTCCGCGGCGTTGAGACCTATCTGTTTGACTACGAGGGCGACCTGTACGGAAGGATGATCGAAGTGCAGCTCTATGCATACGAGCGGCCGGAGCAGAAATTCCCGGACATGGAGGGGCTGAAGGCGCAGATGCACCGCGACATTGCCTTTGGAAAAAACTATTTTCGTAGTTGACGGCAATAGCCGCGTATGCTATAATTTTTAGGCATGAATTCAGCCGGCACCCGGGATTTGGACACTCCGACCATTCCTTAGTGTCAGGCGATTTAAAAATAAGGAGGAAATATCATGATTTCGAAAGAGAAGAAACAGGCAATTATTGCTGAGTACGGACGCAAGGAAGGCGACACCGGTTCACCGGAGGTACAGATCGCAGTACTTACTGCAAGAATCCAGGAGCTGACAGCTCACCTTCAGGATCATCCGAAGGATCATCATTCAAGAAGAGGTCTTCTGAAAATGGTAGGTCAGAGACGCGGCTTACTTGCATATTTAAAGAAAACTGATATTGAAGGATACCGTGCTTTAATCGAAAAACTGGGAATCAGAAAATAATCTGGCTATCAAAGGGACGGTTTTGCCGTCCCTTTCATGCGCAGAAGGCATAAGAGCCGGGACCACTGAAAAGCCAATCGGCAGCGGTTGTTTTTTCAGTTGTTTCGGACGTATGCCGGGGATGCATGAGACAGTCGGGGAAAAGGAGAAAATCATGTACAAGAGCTATTCTATGGAACTCGCCGGCAGAACGCTGCGTGTGGACGTCGGCAGAGTTGCGAAACAGGCGAACGGTGCAGCCTTGATGCACTATGGCGATACCACCGTATTATCTACGGCTACGGCATCGGAAAAACCGCGCGAGGGGATTGATTTCTTCCCGTTAAGCGTGGAGTATGAAGAGAAGATGTACTCGGTAGGAAAAATCCCGGGCGGCTTCAACAAGAGAGAGGGCAAGGCCTCCGAGAACGCAGTGCTGACGGCGCGCGTTATTGACCGCCCGATGCGTCCGCTGTTCCCGAAGGACTACCGCAACGACGTTACGCTGGACAACCTGGTGCTTTCCGTCGATCCGGACTGCGCGCCGGAGCTGACGGCGATGCTCGGTTCTGCGATCGCGACGGCGATTTCTGATATCCCGTTTGACGGTCCGACCTCTACCACACAGGTAGGTCTGGTGGACGGCGAATTCGTGTTCAACCCGAACGCAGCCCAGAAAGCGGTTTCCGATCTGCAGCTCACCGTTGCCTCCACGCGCGACAAGGTCATCATGATCGAGGCGGGCGCAAACGAGGTTCCGGAGGACAAGATGATCGAGGCGATCTTTGCCGCACATGAAGTAAACCAGGAGGTCATCAAATTCATTGATACCATCGTGGCGGAGTGCGGAAAAGAAAAGCACACCTACACAAGCTGCGCGGTTCCGGAGGAGCTGTTTGCGGCGATTCGTGAGGTCGTATCCCCGGCGGAGATGGAGGTTGCCGTATTTACTGATGAAAAACAGAAGCGCGAGGCAAATATCCGCGAGATCAAGGATAAGCTTGCCGAGAAATTTGCGGATAACGAGGAGTGGCTGGCGCTGATCGACGAGGCGGTTTACCAGTATCAGAAAAAGACTGTCCGCAAGATGATCTTAAAGGATCACAAGCGTCCGGACGGCCGTGCGATCAACGAGATCCGTCCGCTGGCAGCGGAGGTCGATCTGATTCCGCGCGTACACGGTTCCGCGATGTTCACCAGAGGACAGACACAGATCTGCACCATCACAACGCTGGCGCCGCTTTCCGAGGCACAGAGGATCGACGGCCTTGACGTGGCGGAAACCAGCAAGCGTTATATGCACCACTATAATTTCCCGAGCTACTCGGTAGGCGAGACAAAGCCGTCCAGAGGTCCGGGACGCCGCGAGATCGGTCACGGCGCGCTGGCGGAGCGTGCGCTCGTTCCGGTGCTTCCGAGCGAGGAGGAATTCCCGTACGCGATCCGCACCGTATCCGAGACCTTTGAGTCAAACGGTTCTACCTCCCAGGCGAGCATCTGCGCCTCCACAATGTCGCTGATGGCGGCAGGTGTGCCGATCAAGACGGCCGTTGCAGGTATCTCCTGCGGTCTGGTGACAGGCGAGACGGACGACGATTACATCGTGCTGACGGATATCCAGGGGCTGGAGGACTTCTTCGGTGATATGGACTTCAAGGTGGCTGGTACGCACAAGGGTATCACCGCGATCCAGATGGATATCAAGATTCACGGTCTGACACGCCCGATCATCGAGGAAGCAATCGCAAGAACAAGAGAAGCGCGACTCTACATCCTCGACGAAGTAATGGCAAAGACTATCGCAGAGCCGAGAATGGAGCTTTCCGAGTTTGCACCGAAGATCATCCAGATCAACATTGATCCGCAGAAGATCGGCGATGTGGTCGGACAGAGAGGTAAGACCATCAATACCATCATTGAGCGCACCGGCGTGAAGATCGATATCACGGACGACGGCGCAGTTTCCATCTGCGGCACCGATAAGGAGCAGATGGCACGGGCGATGGATATGGTCCGCATCATCACCACAGAGTTTGAGGCTGGTCAGATCCTCACCGGAACGGTAGTCAGCATCAAGGAATTCGGCGCTTTCCTGGAGTTTGCTCCGGGTAAGGAGGGAATGGTCCACATTTCCAAGATTTCCAAGGGCAGGATCGACAAGGTCGAGGACGTCTTAAAGCTTGGCGACGTTGTGAAGGTCGTATGCCTTGGCAAGGACAAGATGGGAAGAGTAAGCTTCAGCATGAAGGATGTTGAGCAGTAAACGATAAATATGCGCCCGGTTCCGCACTGGAATTGGGCGCGTTTTATCTGGCGGGAAAGTGTCTGCAGCTTTTTGCGCAGGGCGGGACGAAAAACGCGTATAGCCTGCCCGCATTTCTCATATGTTGTACCATAATGGAAAAACAGGAGTGGTACGATGAGAATGAGAAAATGGAGACAGACGGCGGCGTGGATCTGCTGCTTTTTGCTGATGGCCCTGCAGCCGGCAGCGGCAGTAGCTATGCAGGCGGAGGAGACCGATGCGGCGGCGACGGGGGCTGTGCCTGCGGAGGAAACCGAAGCTGCAGCGATCGGGACTGTGCAGGCGGAGACGGACAGCGCGCAGGACAGTCTTGCGCTTGAATCGCCGTCCGCGCTTCTGATGGAGGCGTCCACGGGGACGGTGCTCTATGAAAAGGACGCGCACACCCGGCGCAGCCCGGCGAGTGTAACGAAGGTCATGACAACGCTGCTGATTTTTGAGGAACTGGAAAAAGGTTCCGTTAAGCTGGACGATGAGGTCGTCACGAGCGCGCACGCAAAGTCGATGGGCGGCTCGCAGGTCTTTCTGGAGGAGGGCGAGAAGCAGACGGTCGACACGCTGCTCAAATGTATCCTGGTATCCTCCGGGAACGACGCTTCGGTGGCGATGGCGGAGCATATCGGCGGCAGCGAGGCGGAATTTGTCAGCCGCATGAACAAAAAAGCGGCGGAGCTTGGCATGAAGGATACGCATTTCGTGGATTGCTGCGGGCTGACGGATTCCGACGATCATTATACGACAGCCTACGATATCGCACTGATGTCGCGCGAGCTGATCACCCGTTTTCCACAGGTCTACGATTACACGACCATCTGGATGGATACCATTACCCATGTGACGCGCCAGGGCAGCAGCGAGTTCGGACTTGCGAACACCAACAAGCTTCTGCGCAGCTATGACGGCTGCCGGGGACTGAAAACCGGAAGCACCAGCAAGGCGCTGTTCTGTGTCTCGGCGACGGCGGTGCGCAATGATATCGAGCTGATCAGCGTTGTGATGGCGGGGCCGGATTCCAAAACGCGTTTTGCCAACGCTGCCGCGATGCTGAATTACGGCTTTGGCAAATGCCGGATGTACATAGACAGCGAGCCGGTAAAGCTTCCTGAGCTGACCGTGAAGCGCGGGCTAAAGGACGCTGTTTCCTGCCATTACGCGGAAGAATTTCATTATCTGGATGTGAACGGGCAGAATCTGGACGGGATCGAGCGGAAGCTGGAGCTTCCGGAAACGCTTACGGCTCCGGTGCACAAGGGGGACGTTGCCGGACGGATGATCTATCTGCTGGAGGGAAAGGAAATCGGCAGCGTGGA
The DNA here is from genome assembly GCA_902473545.1 of uncultured Lachnospiraceae bacterium. Taxonomy (GTDB): domain Bacteria; phylum Bacillota; class Clostridia; order Lachnospirales; family Lachnospiraceae; genus Marvinbryantia. The sequence goes on from CABRSG010000064.1 coordinate 5,707, forward strand.
TATCGTGCTGGATGGGGATATCGAAAAAGCGGGATATCTGCATTATCTGATGCAGGCATGGGAAGCATATTGCATGTAGGATTTTCCTTGTCAAAAGAGGAAGAGTCCGGTATACTTAAATACAAAGCCCGGAAAGGGCAGGCTGGGAGAGACAATGAGCAGAATCAAAGTGAGACATTACCGGATCGTGATGCCGGGAGGGGATAACAGACCGGAAAGACCGGTTCGCGCAGTGATGATCGGGGATCTGCACAACCGCATATTTGGGGAAGCCAATAAGCAGCTTGTGGAGATTATTCAGAAGCAGTACCCGGATGTGGTGTTTTCCGTGGGCGATCTGACGGTGAGCAAAGCGAACGAGGAGACAAATCTGGATGTGGGAGTTTCCCTGCTGAAAAGACTTGCCTGCGACTGTCCGGTCTATTGCGTGAACGGGAATCATGAATTTCGTGCAAAAATTTACCCGGAGGACTACCGGGGCGTGTACCAGAAGCTGGTCAGCGAGCTGCAGAAAGGCGGCATTGCGCTACTGGAAAATACGCGCGCGCAGATAGAGGTAAATGGTGCGCGCCTTATAGTGCATGGCCTGGAGATTCCGATGAAGTATTACAAGCGGTTTTCCGGTGATTTTATGACGGCGGAGGAAATTCGCGCACTCATCGGAGAGCCGGAGGAAGGCTGCTACAATATCCTGCTGGCGCACAATCCGATCTTTTTTGAGAGCTACGCGCTCTGGGGCGCTGATCTGACGCTTTCCGGGCATCTGCACGGCGGTCTTGTGCGGATCCCGCTTATCGGCGGCCTTATCAGCCCGCAGGTGAAGCTGTTTCCAAAATACGCGCAGGGGATGTTTGAAAAATACCGTCGGAAAATGGTGGTGACGGCGGGGCTTGGCTCGCATTCCTTTGCGCTGCGCATTAATAATCCGCCGGAGGTTGTGGTACTGGAACTGACGTAAAGCGGGCCGGTCAGCGTCGGAAAACGGGAAAAGGCAGCGCAGCATTTGGGAAAAAGCCGCAGGAGGTACGTATGGGAATCCCGGTAAAGCTGCAGGAATTCGAGGGACCGCTCGATCTGCTCCTGCATCTGATAGATAAAAACAAAGTGAGCATTTTTGATATTCCGATCGTTGAAATCACAAATCAATATATGGAATATATTCAGGCGATGGAGACTGCCGACATGGGAGTGATGAGTGAATTCCTGGTGATGGCGGCGACGCTTCTGGACATCAAATCGCGGATGCTGCTTCCGCCGGAAAAGGACGAGGAGGGTGAGCCGCAGGATCCGCGCCGGGAGCTGGTGGAGCGTCTGCTGGAGCATAAGCTCTACAAATACATGTCTTATGAGCTGCGCGACCGTCAGGGCGACGCGGCAAAAGCGGCGTACCGCCAGCCGGATATGCCGCCGGAGGTGCTGAAATACCGGGAGCCGGTGGATGTACAGGCGCTTCTTGCGGATGTGACGCTGGCGCGGCTGAATGCGATCTTCCAGGATGTGATGAAGCGCCGGGAGGAGCGGCTCGATCCGGTGCGAAGCCAGTTCGGCACGATGGAAAAGGTTGATCTGGATGAAACGATCGCCCATGTGGAAAGCTATATTACGGAGCATAAAAAATGCAGCTTTAAGAGTCTTCTTCGGAACCGGAAAAGCAAGATGCAGGTGATCATCACATTTCTGACCATTCTGGAAATGATGAAAACCGGAAAGATTGAGATAGAGCAGGACGATATTTTTGCGGATATTCTGATTACCGCAAAGCAAGGTGAGGAAAAACGTGGAGATTAAAAAACTGGAAGCGGCTGTGGAGGCGATTCTTTTTGCGAGCGGGGAATCCGTGGAGGCGGCGAAGCTCGCAAAAGCGCTCGAGCAGGACGTGGCGACGACGAAAAAGCTTGTGCGGGCAATGATGGACCGCTATAAAGAAGAAGACCGGGGCATCTGCATTGTGGAGCTGGACGGTTCTTTCCAGATGTGTACGAAACCGGAGATGTTTGATTACCTGGTGCGTATCGCAAAGCAGCCGCGCAGGGCGGAGCTGACAGACGTTGTGCTGGAAACGCTCTCGATTATCGCCTACAAGCAGCCGATCACAAAGCTGGAGCTTGAGAAAATCCGCGGCGTCAAGTGTGACCATGCCGTCAACAAGCTGATCGAGTACAATCTGGTAAAGGAGGTCGGCAGGCTTGATGCCCCAGGACGTCCGCTGCTGTTCGGGACAACGGAGGAATTTCTGCGCAATTTTGGTGTGCAGTCCCTGGCGGACCTTCCGCCGGTCAGCACCGTAAAGCTGGAGGATTTCAAGGCGGAGGCGGAGGAGGAAGTAAGGCTTACTCTGCAGGTATAGTATACTTCGGGCTGCCTGAAGCATACAAAATGAGAAAAAGACAGGAGATACAGCAATGCCTACCACATATGCACATGATTTATTTGGAAAAACCGTATATGAAAAAATAAACAACGAGGAAATAAAGAAGCTTATCGCACGCCACAAGATGGCGTATACGGTCGGCCTGCACGGACCGGATATTCTGTTTTACGTGCGCCCGTTCCACAAAAACCGCATTAATGAGCTGGGGCAGCAGCTGCACCGCGAGGAAGCTGCCGGATTTTTTGAAAAAGGCGGCGCGCTCTACCGCGAGACGCAGGAGGAGGGCGTTCTGGCCTATCTGTTGGGCTTTGTCTGCCACTTTATGCTGGACAGCACCTGCCACCCGTGTGTAGCAGAGTATATGAAGCGGACCGGGGCGGGGCATGACGAGATCGAGACGGAGCTGGACCGCGCGTTGATGGAAAAAAACGGAAAAAATCCCTTTTTCTATCATCCGGCGTGTGTGATCCATCCGACAAAGGATTGTGTCCGCAGCATTGCTGCGGTTCTTAGTGACGTGTCGGAAAAAGAAGTGCGTCATATGCTGTATGCGATGAAATTTTACACGGGCATCACGGTCTGCCCGACGTCTCTGAAACGAAAAGCGCTGTTGTGGGCATCGAAGGCAGTCGGCGCTTACGGGCTTGTGCAGGGGCGTATTATGCGAAAGGAGCCGCGCAAGCTCTGCGCGGAGAGCACGAAGGAGCTGGAAAGACTGCTCTGGCTCGCTGTGCCGGAGACGGTGACCGTGCTGGAGCGCTATTACCAGAGCGCGCTGTCCGGGGAAGCGGTGGATGCGCGCTTTGACCGTAATTATAATTGAGGGCATATTAGGAAAGCCGGAACGTATTGCAGCCCGGCTTTTCTTACAATCGGCAGCGGTCAGCATTGTCTGTCCGGCATAAACGAAAGAAGATGAGCATATCCTGTTATCAGAGAAAATCCGGGCGGACGTCCGGAAAAATAAGAGAGGGAGGATATGCCGTATGAAAAAGAAATGGCGCCGTTTTCTTGCATGTCTGTCTGTTTTGCTGATATTTTTCGCAAGCAGCGGGGCGGCGACGGAAAAGGAACCGGAGGAATTAAAGAATCTATACGCCCAAAGTGCTGTACTGATGGATGGCAGCAGCGGGCGTATTCTTTTTGGAAAAAAGGAGACGGAGGTGCTGCCGATGGCGAGCACGACCAAGATCATGACCTGTATTCTGACGCTGGAGAGCGGACGTACGGAGGAGACTGCCACAGCCTCCGCGAATGCGGCGGCGCAGCCGAAGGTGCATCTTGGCGTGCAGAGCGGGGAGGAATTTTATGTGAAGGATCTGCTGTATTCGCTGATGCTGGAATCACACAACGACAGCGCCGTGGTGATCGCTGAACATATCGGCGGGAGTGTGCAGGGATTTGCAGAGATGATGAATGAGAAGGCGGCAAAGCTTGGCTGCGCGGACACACATTTTATCACGCCGAACGGTCTGGACGCTGCGGATGGCGGCGGGGAGCACGCCACGACAGCCGCCGATCTTGCGCGGATCATGCGGTACTGTGTGAGTGAGTCGCCCAAGCGGGAGGAATTTCTGGAGATTACGCAGACGCGCAGCTACAGCTTTTCTAATAAGGAAGGAAGCCGCAGCTTTTCGTGCCAGAACCACAACGCATTCATGGACATGATGGAGGGCGTCGTTTCCGGAAAAACAGGCTTTACCTCGGCGGCGGGCTACTGCTACGTCTGCGCGCTGGAGAGTGAAGGGCGGCTTTTCATTGTGGCGCTGCTCGCCTGTGGCTGGCCGAATAACCGCACCTACAAGTGGCGCGACGCGCGCACGCTGTTTGACTACGGCATGGCAAATTACCGGAATCAGACCATACGCTGTGAAGAAAAGCCGCGCAC
>CABRSG010000065.1 GCA_902473545.1 uncultured Lachnospiraceae bacterium
GGTATCCGACGTCTTATTATAATAACAGACGATCGGCATGGTGTATCCATCCGCCTTCACGCTCTCATAAAGCAGCTTCATCTCCGGCGGCGCCACCTTGTTCGGGTTATAGGTATTCGGTTTGATTTTTTCCACCGGAACGGCAATGACATTGTATACCGGACTTTTACGCTCCATGCTCCATATCCTCCAGACTCTTGTATTTTTCGCGGATCAAATCCACCCTTTTCTGCTGTTCCCGCGTCATACCAAAGCCCATAAAACGACAGGTATGATCGTTTTTCAGAATACAGTAGCACATCCGCTTCCAGCTCGGAATGTCCTTCGTCGATTTAATGTCATCCGTATCGTCCGGAATCGTTCCGACAAACACGATGCGCGTCTTTTTCTTTAGGGTATAATTTGAAACGCCGTTTCTGCGAATTTTATATCCATGATCGATCAGCTCCTGGATCGTTTCTTCATCCACCCCGCCGCCCGTCTTATGCCAGAATTCAATCGAAGTGTTGAATTTTTTCACATAATTATTGCGAAGCCTTGCCGGAAGCGTGTCCAGCAAAAACAGCGTGTAGGAACGCCATGTGTGACCCTTTGGCAGCGTAATATTCCGGTAGCCCATCGCTTTCGTCCTGCCGTAAATACTGGCAAAATTTGCTCCGCGCACCCTGCCGACCAGCTTCGTCCAGATTTCCGGATCGATCACACGGTAAAGGTTCAGCGAATCTTTGGAATAATCATTGAACGGCGACGCCACACGCATCTGCGACACCTTCAGCCCCGCCATATAATAAAGGTCATATAGCCGGTTGTACTCATAATTAAAAAGATAATTTGCGTGCCAGATATCCTCCGTGGACCAGTCATACAGCGGCGATGCGCACCAGACGTCCTTAAATGTCCGGCTGATCCAGCACTCGCCCTTGTAGCCATATTTTTTATTTAAGAAGCCGCTGTAACGCTGCAGCGACTCATCCGCCCGCATTCCCAGAAGACACACCGTCTTTTTGTTGCCATGAGAAAGGCGGTACCAGCGCCCGAACTGCTTGGCAAGATCCTCCTGATGCATCCGGTAGCGATAGGTCGTCATCGGATTATGATCCAAATTGATCACATATTCCTTCTGTGGCATCGGTCGCACCCAGATATCCTTCTTCGTATCGTCCCACGGATACCAGTACATCTCGTAACTGCTGAGCGCCGTGCGCGTCGCCATCGGCAGGCATACCCAGTAGGGCTCCACCTCGTCTTTCACGCGCTCAAAGGTCTTCTCCACATACTCTGTCGTCACCGTATACTGCGCCTCAAAATCCTGGTGGAAAACGCCGATTTTCTTCTCCGGGAAGTATTTCCGCTGGAAATCGAGCGTCATATTAAGGAGCAGACCGCTGTCCTTGCCTCCTGAGAATGACACATAAACATTATCAAACTCCTCGAAGATCAGACGCAGCCTTTCCTGAAACGCATCATAAACATTCTGTTTCTCGTATTCCCGTATCATATTGTCACCTTTAAAAATTTCCAAAATTTACCAATTTTTCGTAACATTGATACTAATTTAACACAAAATTCGACTATATTCAACAGGAATCCAAAAAGGACCGAACCCTGTCCAAAAACAGAATTCAGTCCCTTTTACGAAGCTTATTTTTAAGTATAAAACGCGCCGCGCTTATTCCTCAAAGGAAATACCTTTGCACTGCCGGGCGCCCCTTTATCCATGTCTTCACAAATCTGCTGGTAAAGTAACCGACCGCCAACCCGATCAGGATTCCCACTGCCACGTCGGTCGGGAAATGCACGTACAGATACAGCCTGGAAAATGCAATGAATGCTGCAAAAACAAACGCCGCGATTCCCCATTTTTTGTGATTTTGATAGATCGCCATCGCGGACACGAAGGACGCCTGCGAGTGTCCGGACGGAAACGAATAGTCGCGCGGATTCGAGACAAGAAGCTGCACGGCATCATTGATCCAGCACGGACGATCCCGCGCCACCAGCGGCTTGATCGTCACGTTCGTGATCAGCGCGCCCACAAGCAGACCGGACAGCATGCAGATGCCGCACACCCGTGTCCTGCGGAAGAACAGCAGAAAAATGCCAAGCATGATCCAAAAATCCCTGCCAAACCAGGTGACTGTGGTAAAAAAGCTGTCCAACAGCGGCGTGTGCAGGTTCTGAATCGCATCTAATATAGAAAATTCCCAGCTCATAAAATCCTCCTTTATTTTCGGATGGATATATTATATCGAAATCTCTCCTGTACTTCAACACAAATCCGTTTGTTTTTCTCACGCGGATATTTGTCTTTTACCGGTTGACACCGCTGTGATTTATGATTATAATAGCGAAAGACATTTCCCAATGTCAGATTGTATGATATATTGTAATTTCAGAGCAGGTCGACGCATTCGCTGCTGCGACCGCAAGAGCACGATTTTAGGAGGAAATGAATATGTATTCTTTTGATGAGATCCAGGCAGTGGACAGTGAAGTAGCTTCTGCCATCCGGCAGGAAATCGACCGCCAGAATTCCCACATTGAGCTGATCGCCTCGGAAAACTGGGTGAGCAAGGCTGTCATGGCGGCAATGGGAAGCCCGCTTACCAATAAATATGCGGAGGGCTATCCCGGAAAGCGCTACTATGGCGGATGCGAGTGCGTAGATATTGTAGAAGAGCTTGCAAAGCAGCGCGCCTGCGAATTATTCGGCTGCGAGTATGCCAACGTACAGCCGCATTCCGGCGCGCAGGCAAACATGGCGGTATTTTTCGCTATGCTGAAGCCGGGCGATACCGTTATGGGCATGAATCTGGCGCATGGCGGACACCTTTCCCACGGAAGCCCTGCCAATTTCTCCGGCGCATATTTCAACATCGTGCCTTACGGGGTAAATGACGACGGCGTTATCGACTATGAGGAAGTGCGCAGAATCGCTCTTGAAGCGAAGCCGAAGCTGATCGTTGCCGGCGCAAGCGCTTATGCGCGTATCATTGATTTCAAGCGTTTCCGCGAAATTGCAGACGAGGTCGGCGCATATCTGATGGTAGATATCGCGCACATTGCCGGTCTTGTCGCTGCAGGCGTGCATCCAAGCCCGATCCCATATGCGCATGTCACCACTACCACCACACATAAAACGCTGCGCGGTCCGCGGGGCGGCATGATCATGAGCAGCAACGAAATCGCAAAACAGTTTAATTTCAATAAAGCAGTATTCCCGGGCATCCAGGGCGGTCCGCTGATGCATGTGATCGCAGCAAAGGCAGTCTGCTTCAAGGAAGCCCTGCAGCCGGAATATAAGGTATACCAGGAAAATATCGTGAAAAATTCCAAGGCTCTCTGCGCCGGTCTTATGAGCCGCGGCATCAGCATCGTTTCCGGCGGCACCGACAATCACCTGATGCTTGTCGACCTGCGGGGCACCGGCATCACCGGAAAGGCAATGGAGAAGCTGCTCGATGACGCAAACATCACCTGCAACAAAAATGCCGTACCGAACGATCCGGAATCTCCGTTCGTTACCAGCGGCGTCCGTCTCGGTACTGCGGCAGTTACCTCCCGCGGCATGAACGAGGCTGATATGGACAGAATTGCCGAGGCGATCGCATTGATGGTGCAAAGCGCAGACAACAAAGAAAAAGCGATGGCGATCGTTAAAGAGCTGACAGACAAATATCCGCTGAATGCGTGATCTCACAATCTTGGGGATTGCCTGAAGAAAATATACTATACAGCAAAAAGAGGATGTCCCGGTTTTCCGGCGGCATCCTCCTTCACATTTTTCTTTTTACGATCTGGTAATAAACTTTTCTCCGCAGTGCGGGCAGGTAACCTCGATTTTCCCCTTGCCGCGCGGCACGCGCATTTTATTATTACACTTCTTGCATTTGAGATATTTGTGGGTCTTGCGCAGCCCGATCCGCACCTTTAAGCTCTGGAATTTAAAACGCAGCCTCTCCCGCTGTGCGAGATAGCTCTGGTTTTCCGCCTGCCGCGCACCCAGATTTTTGGAAAATACGCGAAAGTAGGAGTACACCAGCAGCGCAAACGCGATCAGTGTCAGAAGAAAACCGTCCAGCAACGTGCCAATGATCAGAATAATGAGCGACGTCCAGATGAGAACCATTCCCATCTCATCGATCCCATTTCTGCCCTGCATAAACTGATAAAGCTTATCCTTTAATCCTCTCAAAAAAACTCCCTCCAAACTGCGGCAAAGCCTGCCATTTCCTTAATCACTTCATCCAGTATAAGCTTTTCCTGTTCAAAGCGCAATCAACTGTTTCTAAAATATTCTAAAGATTCTATAAAACAGGATCATTTCCGTTTTCTGCCCGCCGTGATCGCGTGTCTGGGACACATTTCCTGACAGCAGTAGCAGCGGATACACTTTTTATAATCGTACACCGGCGGCTCGTTTCTGCCGTTTTTGAAGTTTACCGCTTTTCCCGGCACCGGGCAATGCTCCACGCAGACGCCGCACTTCACACAAAGATTTTTGTCAATCGTCGGACGCTTTGCAAGAGACGTCATAAAATCGGAGTACCGCAAGAGAAAGGTCTGCTTTGTGCCCTGGCGGTCCACCTGAAATTCACGGCTGCCAAAGCGTTCCCGAAGGGATGTCACATTTAATCGTTCGAAAAGCTGCCCGGCATTTTCTGCAGGCGTCACCACCTCGATCCGGCTCCTGTGATACGTCCCGATCCCCATCGCCTCGCCCTGCGTGTTGGTCGGTACCAGCTCCGGATTCAGATACACCATCGTACAAAATACGCTGTCGAGCGCCACCGGATCTTTTGAAAAAAGCAGCACGTTCATCGGCACCGGGCCGCCTGAGCCAGGTCCGTTTCCTTCCATTGCAACAATTCCGTCCATAATGTGAAGGCGCGGTTTCACGCAGCGGTGGATGTCGGCGAGCATCCGCGCGAACACGCTGGCATTCGGATATTTCACGTGGCCTGCCGCCTTGCGGTAGCCGCAAATCAGTCCGTATACGTTCTTCACAGCGCCCGTCACCCGCTCCAGGGCGTGCGTTTTCATCTTGCAGAGGCTGATGACAGCGTCCGCCTCCGTCACCTCTTTCGCAAAATAAAATTCCTGCGCCGTCATTCCCTCCGCAAAAGGCGTACAGACCTCCTCCGACATGTCGGCAAGCTCCGCGCCAAAGGTATTTTCCGGCGTCAGCCCAATTTTAGTCGCCGCTCCCCCACAGGAACCATGCCCCGGAGAATCGCCGTATTTCACATTCTCACCCCCCGCCTCAGACAACATACGCAGCATAGCCCTGATCACCGCCGGATGCGTCGTCACCGCCTTTTCCGGCGCGGCGGCAGAAAGAAAGTTTGGCTTCACCAGTATTTTCTCCTGCGGCGCTGCGAATTCCCCAATACCGCCCAGCAGCTCAATACCGCTGCACATCGCGCGATACACCTTTTCTTCATCGTAAGAATCACACAGTACAACGACGACTCTCGATTTCTTTTCCTCCATTTTCTTTTCTCCCTTCCCACAGCGCTCCCCACGGCGGCTGCGACGTAAACTCCATCCTCTGCCCCGTAACCGGATGAACGAACGCCAGATAACAGGAATGCAAAGCCTGGTGATCCAACAGCCGGTAATCGGGATTATACAGGAAATCTCCGATCAGAGGATGTCCAATATATTGCATGTGAACGCGGATCTGGTGCGTACGTCCTGTTTCCAGCTTCAGACGCACCAGCGAATACCCGTCTTTATATTCTACCGTACAATAATGTGTGACAGCACGCTCTCCGCACGCAAAATCCACGCAGCGCTCCAGTACGGAACCTTCCCTTCGCGCGATCGGAGCGTTGATCGTCCCTTCCGCCTGCGTTTTTCCTGTCACGATCGCCAGATACTCTCTGTGGATTTCCCGGCGCTTTCCCATCTCAGATAAAAGCGCGCCGCTGAGCATATTTTTCGCCACAAGCATCAGCCCGGTGGTATCCCTGTCAAGGCGTGTGATACAGCGATAAACAAACGCCTTGCCCCGGCTCTGGTAATAATATGCCAAACCGTTTGCAAGTGTGTTGTCAAAATTATTTATGGACGGGTGCACCGGCATATCCGCAGGCTTATCTATCACCAAAACATCTTCATCCTCATAAATAATCTGCAGCTCCATCGGCACCGGAACGATATTTTCCGAGGAATGCTCCTCCAGAAGCGTCACGGTCAGCTCATCGCCTATCTGCAGCCGCTCCGACGGGCGCACTGGCTGTCCATTTCGGCATAGCCCGTTTTCCGTCTGCTTTACATGCGTCAAAATGTGACGTGAAAAGCCCTGCGCGCGCAAGAACGCAGCGGCGCTCTCCCCTGACCACTCTGGTTTTATGTGATATGTAAATATACGCCTCATGCTATTCTTCGCTTAACCGCCTTTTCCGTTGAATTTTGTTTCCTTACTTTTTCATTCCTGGATTTTCCTCCGCCCCTACGGTTCAATCACCCTCACTTCTGGCAATGTGTGCAGTACACACTGCTGCGCCCGGCGATCCGGCTGCCAGCCAGAATCGCCCCGCATTCCGGGCAGTGCGTGCCCTTGTGACCATACACCTGCAAATACGGCGTGTTCCGGTAATCGCGCCCCTCTCCTATTAAATAATCCTCTGCTGAAATTTCATTTTTCTCAACGAAAAACTGCATTGTGCGCGGGATTTTCTCCGCCAGGCGATTCCATTCCTCCGTCGTCAGCGACCGCGCCTCCCGCCCCGGATAAATACCGGCGGCAAATAAAATTTCATCGGAATAAATATTTCCGATACCGGCAACAAGCTGCTGGCAGAGCAGCCAATCCTTGATCGTCTTTCTGCTGCTTCCCGCCTTTTCACAGAGATATCCGGCAGTCAGTCTCTCGTCAAATGGTTCCGGCCCGAGCGTTTCGATTCCGGTAAAGTCATCTTTTTCATCCTTTTTAAGATACCACCAGCGCCCAAAACGCCGCATATCCATAAATCGAAGTTCCTGCCCGTTATCCAGCGAAAGAATAAGATGTGTGTATTTCTTCTCCGGTGTATTCTCAGGCAGTACCAGAAGCTGCCCGGTCATGCGCAGATGCACGACCGCCCGCGCTCCGTTTGCAAATAGAATCTGCAGGTACTTGCCGCGTCTGCACAGCCGCCCGATCACCGCTCCGCAGACCTCCTGCGCGAACTGCTCCGCCTGCGGGTGCGCCACCACCTCCGGGCGCAGAACAGATAATTTTGTCACTGTCCTGCCTCGAAGCTGCGGCTCCAACACCCTTCTGATCATTTCCACTTCCGCTAACTCCGGCATTGTCTCCTCCTGTATTTTTCCATTCTGCACAGCACTGTCTGTATGCTGCGCTCATTTTTCCTGCAGCAAGGCGCCCGGCATCACACTCTGCACACATGCATTTCCGGAATCTACGCCCGCCGCTCCCGGCACACGCGCTCCTTCGGCACAAGGTTACATATAATAATAGAAGCGAACACCAGAAGCATCCCCGCCGCCTGCCACGCATCCACACGATCTTTAAACAGCACAATGCCGAGAATGGACGCCATCACCGGCTCCACCGAGGCGAGAATAGATGCCGTTCCATTTTCCACATAAGACAATCCCATTGTGTAGACAAAGTAGGGAATTACTGTGCTCACAAGCCCGAACACCAGCGAGATACCCGCATGCGCGGTATCCGCCGATACTGCCTGCCAGACAGCTCCCATGTCCGCAAACGGCAATACGCCGATGGACGCAAACGTAAATGTATAAAAAAGGATCGTCAGCGGCTGATATCCGCGTTCCAGCGCACAGCGGCTGAAAATAGAGTACAGCGCATACCCAAAGCCCGCTCCGAGACCGACCAGCAGTCCCGTCAGCGTCAATGTGTGACCATTGCCAACAAGTCCTGCCACAAGCGCGCAGCCTGCAACCACAAAAACCAGCGCAGCAAGCTTTGCCGGTGTGATTCTCTCATGAAACAGCACTGCTGACATCAGCACCACCATCACCGGTGCAGTGTACAAAAGCACGGCTGCCACCGGCATCGAGGTTTCCATAATAGTGCGAAAATAACAATAATTAAAAAATACAATACTGCACAGCCCGGTTCCCAGAAAACACCAAATATCACGCAAACGGATTCTCAAAAGTTCTCTTTTTAAAATAAGCAGGATCAAAAACATACAGCCCATTGTTACAAAAGAGCGCAGCGCCACGATCTCAAAGCTGGCAAGTCCCCAGTTATTCAGGGTGCGCACAAAAATCCCCATGCTCCCCCACAGACATCCCGCCAGCAAGATCAGAAACGGCGCTGCTTTCTTTTTAAAATCATTTTTCTCCATGCCAGTCTCCTTATAAATGTGAATGATTATACAAGATAAAAAATAAATTATTATGCAAAACAAAAATCTGAGTTTACTGCATTTTATCATATTTATATGTGGCATGCAACTAAAACCCCGGTTGTACCTGCTCCATTTCGAAAAGAACGTTACTGTTTACTCTGTTCACAGCGACCTTCGCAAATCCATTTAAAATCCGCTTCGCCAGATTTCCTTTTTCAGTATTAAAGTATCCCGGAAAACAACAGAAAAATATAGCACACAAAAAAAGAGACGGATTTCTCCGTCCCCAAAACTTGCTTAAGATCCGCCGCTGCCTTCTCATCCGGCAAAAACCGCTTACTCGACCACAGACATGTATTCATCATACACGTATCCGATCGTTCCATCCTCCATCGAGAACCTCAGCCAGTCGTTTTCATCGGCGCTCACGCGCACCTTATCTCCATGATTCAGCACGCCGAGTACCTGACCGGAGAAATCTGCGCTTGCACGGACATACAGCGTCTGCGCGGTACATGCCATCGTCTGCGGGAATTCCGGCGTCAGATAATCGTCGCAGATATATACGGTCTGACCATTGTAGCTGCACTCATACCATTCTGTATTGAGCACATTCCCGGTTACGTGTACCTCGGTGCCCTCCCCCAGCACGGTGACAATACTGCCAGAGGTAGACGGTGCTGTACGTACATTAACTGTAGGAGCATCCGTTATCGTCATATACATGTTCAGAGAGCGGACATTCAGGGAGCTTTCTGTCGTCGCCGTGTAATCATAATTCGGCACCAGATAGCTCGCATAGACATAGCCGCTGACACTTCCGGAAATCTTGTACCACATACAGTCCGGGCACTCCCCAACTACATAGTAAGTCTGCCCCGGCGTTACGCCCCCGATAATCTCGCCGAACGGAGCCTGACGGATCACAGCATCAGCCGTTGCCACATAATTCTGTCCAATGGAAATCAGGTCAGAATCATCATAGGTGTAAGAATTCACATACTGATATGCGCTGTAGCCGTCCTGCGTTACTGCCTCGCGGATATCACTCGGCATTGCGGATGCCGGACACGCTATTGCAAAGACCATACTGCTCATTAAAATACCTGTAAATAATTTTTTCTTCATAAACATCCTCCTTTTGTATTTTCTTTTTTAACAAGAATACGTCAAACAGATTGCATTATCCATTATAATATGTTCCCCCGCCTTTTTCGTTTCGTATTTTTCGCAAAAAGCGTCTTATATTTCACAGGCGCCTTAAATTTCAAAAAATGCATCCGAAGGGACCTGCCACCGGCAGCTCACTTCGGATACATTGCAACAAAAAAAGTCCGGCATCTACCGGACTTACCAAAAGCTGATGACGGGACTCGGACCCGTGACCTCCTCACTACCAATGAGGTGCGCTACCACCTGTGCCACATCAGCCTGCGCGATTGCTCGCTACAGTATGAAATCTTACCATACTATTTTTCGATTGTCAAGCACAATATTACATCTTTTGCGATAAAATGAATTTTCGCGTTACCATTCACAGTCCTCCACCCATATGCACACTCGTCGCCTCTTCGAGGCTCCAGTACCGCTCCTCGCGGAGCTAAGACTGCTT
>CABRSG010000066.1 GCA_902473545.1 uncultured Lachnospiraceae bacterium
AGAAACCGCATTATAGCGCCCCCTCCTGACCGCGGCAAGGTACCGGCGCAGCCTCCTCTCCCGGCAAACCAGATCAGCTTCCACCCGGCAGTCCGGTGTTTTTTCTTTAAAAGCGACGGCAGCGTATTTCGCCGGACAAGCAGCCTCCTCCGGCGCCGTCTGCAGTTCTTCCTCCGTACAATGCCAGGCACGCAGCGAAACCATCCTGCCGTTCAGCCAAAATCCTTCCTGCGTTTGCTCTGCATTTCGGAATGCAATCTTTTTCACCGAGCATCCAAGCAGGCGCATCCGTTCGTCGCGCAGCTCCAGCACCAGCTCATACAAGTATGCGCGTTCCATGTCCCACAGACGCACAGACGGCACCTGCATACAGAAATCAATCTCTTCCTCTGTCGGCACCGGAAAAATACGGTCCTCCTCCCGCCCCTCCTGTGAGAGAAGCTGCGCGCATACAAAACCGCCGCCCTGCTCTTTGCAGCGCATCACGACCTCCAGATTTCCCGTTCCGCCCTCTTTTTCCGCCTGCACATAGATATTTATTTCTGTTATCTGCATTTTATCGTTCTCTTTCGTGTATGTCTCAGTTTTTATCATGGAATGCCTTCCGGCTTCATTATATTGCATTTTTCCTCAAAACGCAAGAAAGGCAGTGTACATTATCTGTACACCGCCCCGTATCAGTTACTGTTCACTTCGTTCGCAGTAGCCTATATCACGCCTGTGATTATGCAATCTTGCTCTTTGCAAGCTCTGCCAGTGTAGCAAAGCCTTCTGCATCGTTGATCGCCATATCTGCAAGGATCTTTCTGTTGATATCCACGCCTGCAACCTTCAGACCGTGCATCATTTTGCTGTAGGAAAGACCATTCATTCTTGCAGCCGCATTGATACGTGCGATCCAGAGCTGTCTGAACTGACGCTTTTTCTGCTTTCTTCCTGCGTAGGAGCTTGCCAGCGCACGCATTACGGACTGTTTTGCAATTTTATACTGTTTGGAACGGGCACCTCTGTAGCCTTTTGCCAGTTTCAGGGTTCTGTTATGTTTTTTCTTTGCGTTCATGCCGCCTTTTACTCTTGCCATGTCTTAATTCCTCCTTCAATCCTTCTTATAAATACGGTAAGATCTTCTTCATGTTCTTGAAGTTTGTAGCATCCGTGATGGTTGCTTTTCTGAGATTTCTCTTTCTCTTGGTAGATTTCTTTGTTAAGATATGGCTCTTATAAGCTTTATTTCTCTTTAATTTTCCTGTACCTGTCATTTTGAAACGTTTTGCAGCTGCTCTGCTGGTCTTCATTTTCGGCATTTTTATGTTTCCTCCTTAAATAAAATTTACTGTTTCCCCGAAAAGCACTGCTTTTGCAGTCAGCGTTTTTCAGTCAAAATCATTGTAAGGCTGCGGCCTTCCACCTTTGCTGCCTTGTCTACGGTCGCGATATCCTCCAGCTCCTTCGCAAAGTCGTCGAGGATATGCTTGCTGCTCTGCATATGAGCCATCTCGCGGCCGCGGAAACGAAGCGTTACCTTCACCTTGTTCCCTTTTTCCAGAAACTTCCTGGCTGCCCCGATCTTCGTATTCAGATCATTCACATCAATATTTGGTGACAAACGAACTTCCTTAACCTCAATGGTTTTCTGTTTTTTTCTGGCTTCTTTTTCTTTTCTCGCCATCTCATAACGGTATTTGCCGTAATCGATAATTTTGCAGACGGGCGGTTTTGCCATCGGCGCAACCTTCACCAGATCCAGTTCTGCCTCCCGCGCCAGCTTCATAGCATCCTTTGCAGACATAATGCCAAGCTGTTCTCCATGTTCCCCGATCAGACGTACTTCCTTGTCTCTGATCTGTTCGTTAATCATTAATTCGCTAATTGTTGTACACCTCCATATAAAATGCGTTTCACCTGATACAAAAAGCGTGGACAGCAAAGCCATCCACGCAAACATACTCTTTGAAATACCGGTGCCGCATCTGCAGTCCCTGGTATCTTTCAGCATATTAACCGGCAGTCACGCGCCTGTGCTGCGGTGAGAGTGGACACTCTGCTTTCTTTTCACACTCTGATATCCTAGCACATACGCGCGTAACTGTCAACAGGTTTTTATACTAATTTACGGTTACTTTACAGGTCACTTTCTTTCCGCCGCTCGTCACCGTAATCGTTGCGGTTCCCTTATTCACACCCTTGATCACGCCCTTGGAGGACACGGTCGCCACCTTCGCATTGGAGGTCGTATATTTGATCGCCTCCGTGCTGTCGGACGGTGTAAGCTTTGGCTTCAGTGTCAGCGTTTTGCCCTTCTTTACCGTAGCCTTTGATGATACTCCGGTAATTTTTGTTGTCTTGACGGTTACCACTACGGTAATCTTCTTCGACTTGCTGCCGGATTTTACGGTAATGGTCGCCTTACCCGGCTTCACTGCCTTAATTACGCCCTTCGAGGATACCGTAACAATCTTCTTGTTCGAAGATTTATAAGTGACCTTCTGCTGGCTCGTCACCGGTGCAAGTACCGGCTTCAGCGTGGTCGTCTTTCCCTTTGCCAGCGTAGTGCTCGACGGAAGTCCGCTGATAGAGGTCGTTTTCACCGTACCTTTCTGCACCGTAACCGTAATGGTCTTGGACAGCCCGCTCTTCAGCTTAATCGTAAGCTTGGCGGTTCCCGTTTTATTCTGTGCAGTCAGCTTAAAGGTGCCTTTCGTCTTGTTCAGACCGGATACCTTCAGAACCTTGGTGTTACTGGACGTTACGGAAACTACCGAGTCGCCCTTACCCATAGACGTCACTTTAAACGCCGTCGTGGACTGTTTTACCTTCATTTTCAGGCTGTTTGCCGTCACCGTCAGCACCGCTTTCAGCTTGCTGCCGTACGCCCGTCCGCAAACCGAGCACTTTGCCTGCGCCAGAACGGTTGCAGTTCCGCCCTTGTGCGCAATCTTCGCGATCTTCGTCACCGAAGTCTTCGCGCTGCACCGCGTACAATGTCTGCTCTTGCTTCCCTCTGCCGTACAGGTCGCTTTTTTGTCTACGGTATACTTCGTATCATAATTGTGGCCGAGCTTCTTCACCACTTCGGTCTTCGTTCCCTTGCACACCTTACAGGTATAGGTCTTTACGCCGTCTGCCGTACAGGTTGCCTTCTTGGTGATCTTTCCTGCATCCCAGCTATGCGCTGTCGTCTTCGCTATTTTTTCTGTCTTTGTACTCTTGCACACCTTACAGGTATAGGTCTTTACGCCTTCCTTCGCACAGGTTGCTTGCGTCGTCACCTTGCCGGCATCCCAGCTATGCGCTGCCAGCGGCAGCTCCTCTGTATACTCTGCGCCGCACTTGGTACAGGTAAACACTTTCACGCCATGCTCTACACAGGTAGATTTCTGCGCGGTCGCGCCTGCATCCCAGGTATGTACGCAAAGCGTCGCCTTCGGCCATCCAAAGAATTCTATCGCTTCTCCGTCCTCGTTTACCACCGGATTGCCTTCTGCGTCCAGCATATACGCTTTCAGCTTCAGGTATACCGTCTGCGGTTCGTCCTCCGCCGTCAGCTCCGGTGCACTTACGGTAACGCTCCTGCCGTCTTCGCTGACAGTCAGTCTCGGACTACCAGACACGTCAAAGCGGATTACCGCATCACTGATCACACTTCCTTCCGGCGTTTCCGTCGAATAATTCTTCAGTACCGCGTTTACTTCCTCCAGCGTTACTGTCTGTCCCGGTTCCACGCAGATCTCATCTGCTTCCAGCACATCGTAACCATCCTGTATGTAAATCGAATACCAGCCAGTATATGTATAAATACTGCCGTCTGCAAGCTGAATCTCCGCCGTAATGCCAATTCCGGTTTCTCCCTGACTGTCTCTCGCCGTTACTCTTCCGTCTTCAAGCTCGATCATGCCTTCGTCATACTGATAGCTTATGGTATAGCCGTCCTTCAGGAACTCCTGGCACACCTCGCCGTTCTGATCGTAGTAAATGTGGTAGACAACCGGCTGCAGATTCAGAGATGCTCCGGGCAGCAGGCAGAATGTCTGTGTATCCGTCATTGCATCCACGCGGTACAGATCCTCTGCAGATATTTTTGTGCGCGTATAGGTAACGTCGCCCAGCTCCTCATGAGTCAGATCATAGGTGATCTCCGCCGCGCCGACGCCAACTGCGTTAATCTCCCATTTCCCTTCCTCGTCCTTTGTAACCTTCAGGACATTCTCATCCGAACTCGTGATGTTCCTGATCGTGTAGGTAAACTCTGTTCCATCCGGATAACGCGCATCCTGCACAAAGCCCCACATACTGTTGTTGTCGTAGTAGAAGCTCTCGCCAACCAGCAGATCATCGGTACCGTCATCCTCAATTTCATATGTCGGTTCCCAGATACCCACACCGGTGTCTACCTGCCAGATTTCAATTCCGTTCACATAGACAATTCCTTTTAAATTGCATCCGGAATTATCTCCGTTATAAATCTGTGCAAGCTTCGCGCCGTGAAGCACAATGCCAAACACACCGTCGTTCTCGACCGCCTCGTAATATTCGCCGTTCTCGTTGTCGATAATATTCTCAAGGCTCTGCGTCTCGTGATTCCAGGTGCCGATCTGCCACTCAACAGAGATCTTTTCCGGATCAACCAGGATATTTTCCATGCACAGGTTCACCGTAAGATCCTCGTCATTAAATACCCAGGTATGATCTCCGCCGCGCATATTGGCCCCGTCAAAGAATACCTCGTATCCAAGGCTGTCAAACTCCAGGTCTCTCCTGCAGACCTTACGCCAGATCTCATTTCCGTCCTCATCCAGCTCCGGCGAACCGTCATCATTGCGCGAACGCTGCTCCACATATACTGTGATGCCGGTTCTCCAGTCGCCGGTTCTCTGCAGCACCGGGATCAGATTCTCTTCCGTGCCTTCCACGATCCTCCATGCGTTCTCGTCCCAGCCGATCTCATCATTTTCGGAACGTCTCAAACTGATACGATAGTCTTCCATATCCTCTTCTGATACTGGACTTCCCTCCGGATTTCCCTGACCGCATTCATAGATAACAGGCTCAAACGCATTGATATCGATCGTCTCGCCTACCTGCTTCTGGATATCCTCCGGCATATTCTCAAAGCGGAGTACCTGATAGCTGTCCCAGACATTTACCGTGAGATCTCCTCCGGTGAACTCATACTCTTCGCCGCTTTCCTCATCTCTTGCCAGCGCACGCACATGGACGTTCGTCGAACCCTGATTCTCATTCGAAGCGACATGGAGCATGCTGTCTTCCGGTGTGATCTCCAGCAGATCTGTGTTATACGTAGGTTCTCCGTTATCCGAGATCACGGACACCCAGTAGTCATCCACCATTTCCTCTCTGTTGCTTCCATCCTCCGCAACATAGCGGCGGCGCACGGTTGTGGTAATATCCATCTGGCTGTTTTGCAGCATAGCATCGCGGCTATCCGAATAGTACCAGTTAAATTCATAAAGCTCTCCGCTGACAAACACCGGAAAATCATATTCAGCCGGCTCCCCGGTTTCCACATCCGTATAGGTTATGCGCACATATGCAAAGCCAAAGTCCTCGCCATTCGACTGCAGCCGCCAGCCCTCTTCCGCGTTTCCTTCCAGCGAAATGAACCATTCGCTTTCCGGAACGTCATAATTCTGCTCTCCGCCATTCTGATAAGCTTCCTCGTCCCATTCATGGCCTTCGCCGAGAATCTCCACGCTGCTGTACGGCACATCAAGGTCCCCGCCCCACGGATACTTCGCATTTTCCACATTGCAGCCAAAGCTGCTGCCAATATTCAGGTTTTCGTTCGGCAGCATGTGACTCGCTCCGTAGTCGCTCAGCGGATAGTCATAATCATAGCGCGTCTCCCGCACCTCCACACCGGTACCGATGCGGCTGACTTCGGTTCCATCCGCCGCAGTTACATAGGCTTCGATATTTGCCCAGCTATGATCCCCGTTAAATACTTCAGCCAGCTGTGCGCCGTGCAGGGTAATGCTGGAATCCTCATTAACCGTATAGTAACCGCCATTCGGATCCACAGGGTCTCTCGTCTCTTCTCTTTCCTCATCCCAGGTACCCACGATCCATTTCACCGTGCAGTTTTTGTCCTGCAGATTATCGGTATTCAGCGGGATCGTCAGATCCTCATCCGTGAATACCCATGTATGGTTTCCGCCGCGCAGACCGTCTCTCCAGTCGATATCATAATTCTGAGAGCTGAAGTGCAGATTGGTTCTTGCCGCTTCCTGGTAGTTTCCGTTTTCATCCGGAAGATCCGCGATCAATGTGGCGTCTGTGTCCCAGTTCTGCAGCTTTTTCACAGTATACGATACTCCGCTTCCGTTGTCCGGATTGCCGCTCGCCAGCGTGATTTCCAGTGCATTGGTATCATATTCCCAGCGATACTGTCTCGGCATATCCACTGAACCCGGTTCCTGCCCCGTTCTGTAGCTCCAAAGCTGCGGCGTCACGGTAATGCTTTCCCCGCATGCAAGGTTTTCGATTTCTTCCTTGCTCTTGTCAACGGTCAGTTGGAGATATTCTCCTCTTATATGTATCCATTGTTCCGCCGAAACAATTTCGTACGGATTACCCTCTTCGTCATTTGCCATCAGACGGAATACAATACGGGCATCTTTATCTTCCGTGACTTCATTTGCCGTCACATGGAAGAGCATCGGATCCTCTGCATCCGTCTCAACAACGACTGCATCCGCATTCTCCATGATCTCCCATTCCAGCCAGGTGCCTTCGGTGGATCCATCGTAATGTCCGTTCTGCTCATCATAGCAGCGATGCGTCTCGTACGCCCGCAGGTCAAGGCTTGCTCCCGGCAGAAGGTGGTCGATATCCGTACTGGACTCCAGCCATAAATCCCAGACGTCGCCGCCCACCCAGATTTCAAAACTATAGGTTTCCGAAGCTTCCGTACCGCCGGCCGGAATATAGGTAAGCGTCACAACAGCGTGTCCCTGCGTATTCATGTGCAGGTTCCATCCATTGCCGTCCTCCCACGGATCACACTGTACCGCATCCGGGCTTTCCGCATCGTTCTCAACCCGAATATCCGTAACGGTTATTTCAAAATCCTGCCCATGCGGATAGTCGCTGTTTTTTACGTAGCAGTTAATATATTTATTCACGCCGTAATCCCAGTTCGGAAGCTGCGCAGTGTCGCCAACCTGCCACTGGTAATCATAATACGGCTCACGGATATTAAAGCCTGTGCAGTCTCTGTCGACCTCTGTGCCGTTGACCTTCAGGACCACATGAAGATCGATTCCCTCGCGTCCCTGTGCAAGAAGCTCTGCCAGAGCCTGCCCATGCAGCGTGATGCTGTGATCCTCATTGACGGTATAGTATCCGTCAGCCGGATCCAGCCGGTCTGTTATGTCATCCTCTTCTTCACTCCAGCTTCCGGCGAGCCATTCGATCTCGCAGTTCTCCGGCAGTTCGTCATAGTGAACCGGGATCGTCAGATCCTCATCCGTGTATACCCACGTATGATCTCCGCCGCGCAGATCGTTTCCGTCCAGCCAGATGTCATAGCCCAGCTCACCGAAATTATAATTTCTGCTGCCGCAATCTTCCCAGCACTCGTTTCCGGATTCGTCACGCTGGATTTCTCCATTTTCATCATAAACCCTGCTCTGCGCGATCAGCGCAAAATTCGTGCCGCTCGTGCTGATTCTTCTCAATGTCGGGATCAGCGCATCCTCCGTGCCTTCTGCAACCTCCCATACATCAGGCGCATAGCCTTCCCCGTCTGCCTCCCTGCTCACCAGGATCACGCGGTAATCCGGATCGTCCGTAACATCATGCGCCTCGCCGTCCATGTTGTATTCCATGAGCTGCAGGCCTTCGTTCATGTCGATCGTCTCGCCGATGCCCGGATTATAATCCAGCCCAAGCGGGAAAATATTGACGTACTGCCCGCCCATAGTTGCATAGAAATTCTCCTCCGCCACAGCAATGTCGCCGACATATGCCCGGACAAGGATATTCACATTCGCCGGAAACGGATCTGTTTTCAGCGAAGTTACCTCTATCTGGTTTCTATCGATAATCTCTACTACCGCATACTCCGTAGTGTATGATTCGGTTTCCTTTCCGTCGATTACCAGTTTCAGCGTATAAACGTCGATCATTTCTGTCTGGTTCTGATTGTTTTCATCCAGGAATCCATGACGCAGAGTGCTTCCAACCGTCATGCTTTCTCCATTCAGAAGCCAATCGGAATCGTCCCGATACTGCCACTCAAGATAGTACCGGTTGTCGCTGACATTCAGAACAAACTCATAAACAGATGTTTCTTTTGACGCATAATCCTCATAAGTAATCGCAGCTTTCACCCATCCGGTATTTTCTGCGTATACTTCCCAGCCATTTTCATTTTGCTCAACGCTTACAATATTATCAGCGGCCTCATCATGCCCGTTCCATTGCTCCAAAATCTGGAAATCTGTGATCGCAACCCATTCATCATGATTGCTGTCAGCCGCCGGATGGTCGACGTCATCTACCCAACAGTACAGAGCGTTATCAATGTGCCAGCCATCTCCCAGCATATGATTCTCGTCCCCGTTACACGGCCACTCATAATTATACTGCTTTTTCTGTATCTGCACGTCTACGCCGACACCGCAGATGCGCTCCTGCGTCGCTGTATCCACGGCAAATGCATATACACTTACCCAGCCTTCCTCCTCATTGTAACCGTAACCATTCACGCCGCGCAACGTTATGAAATCATCGTTCTCATTCCCTCCGCCGATGACCTCCGCCGCATATGCCGGCGTTTCTGTTCCGCGCTGAACTGCCTGCCACTCAATGCGATATCCTTCTTCCTGCAGTCCGGCAAGTCCGTCTTTATTTAAGCGGATATTCAGTTCCTGGTCTTCAAATACCCAGGTCCAGAACCCTTCTCCTTCACCCTCGCCGTAATCGCATTCAAAATCAAGCGAATATTGCTCCGAATTTTCGTTTTCCGCCATCAGTGCCATCGCAAGCGCCTCTTCGACATCCTCCGGCAGAGTTTCTTGCTCCAGCCCCTCGTCGCCAATGATGATTACCTCATCATCTGAAACGGCCGTGTCCGCCGGTTCTTCCTCTGCGCCCGCTCCTTCTGACGGCGTCTCCGCTGCCTCGACAGCTCCCGTCTCCTGCTCCGGCAGCGTCTCTTCGGCGCTGTCAGAAACTGTTTCCTGCGCTTCCGCCTGGTTTTCCGCTTCCACAGGAATTTCTGCCTCCGCAGGAATCTCCGCTTCCGCCGGGATTTCTGCCTCCGCAGGAATCTCCACTGGCGTCAATTCCGCGATCTCCGCAGTCTCAGCGGGGACTTCCTCCGCTGCCGGGGCTTCCTCCTGCAAAGAAACCTCCGCCGGTTCCGCAGCTGTTTCCTGCACAACTGCTTCCTGTACCGGCGCCTCTGACAGCTCCTCCGCAAGTACCGCAAAAGAATTGCTTCCGGTGATCATTGCCACCGTCAGTATCCACGCAGCTATGCGTTTCCATACGTTTTTCTTGCTCATATTGCTCCCTCCTTGTTTTTATTTATAAAGAATCAATCTGATTCATTTATATCACGCTTTCCCGCTCTGTTGGTACGCTCCTGGCAGACACCCGCGCAAAAAATTATTCCGCCTCCAAGCAGCGCACCCGCCGCTCTTAAAATTGCCTGCCTTTTCTTTCCCACTGCAAAATATCCGGGCCTGCTCTTTCCGGCACAGACGGCTTTTTTGAGCTCCTCACAGCTCTGATAGCGGTCGTCCGGATCCATCTTTGTACATTTCCATATGACCGCACACACACGTTCATCCAGCAGCTCCCAGTTTTTCGGGCACTGCACATCCAGGCTTCCCGTGAGCAGAAACAGATATAAAACGCCGAGCGCATAAATATCCGCCCTTCCGTCCGTCTGGCGGTAGCCGTACTGCTCCGGCG
>CABRSG010000067.1 GCA_902473545.1 uncultured Lachnospiraceae bacterium
ATGTTGCCGGAGATGGGCAGAATTCCAATCTTACGAATATCTGCAGTGCGTATGAAGAAATGATAAAACTGGCGGAACAATTTCCGGAGGATTGCTGTTTTATGGGGATCATACCGGAGATAGAGTCCGTGCCGAAAAGCGTTGCAGTTTTTTCGGAAGAAGGAGAAAAGACGGTCATTAACTACAGTGAAACGCCGGTTAATGGTGAAGAAATGCAGAAGTATCTGATGAAAGTGGTAAACGGGGTGGAGGAATTCAGCAATATTCTGGAGAGCCGGAATCCTCCGACGCAGACCTATCGCTCCAAGACGGAAAAAATAAGGCTGGACGATCCGGGAAGAAGCGCGATGGAGCTGATTGATGAGCAATATGAAGCGTTTTTTGAGGCATTGTTTCATGCGAAGACAAAGGAAATAAAAACGGAGGATTTGGCAGACGGGGTTGACGTTACGATTCCGGAGATTGTCGGAGAAGTAAATATTGCGATCGTTCCGGATGGAGCTTCACAGGAGGAGATTCTGCAAAAGATTACGAAACTGACACAAGATGACGGCGTAAGGATTAAAACGGGTGATTCAGAAGTAGGATTTCTGATGGAATATACGGATACATCCGTCAATTTGAAAATTACAGACCCGCAGTCGGGAGAATATACCTTATCCAGCGCAGAAGAAATCAAGGGAACCGTGACGCTGAAATTCACCTCCTACGGGGAGCTAAAGCTGCAATGCGAGGAGGTTTCAACAGAGCATGTGCTGGGAGATACGCTGCAGATAAAGGGAAAGCTCACCGGTCCAAATGGAGAAGCAGTATCGGATGACTGTATGAAACATGTAAAATTATCCGTTACGGAGGCGGGCAGCGACAGAGAGCTTGCGATTACAGATGTGGAGGGCAGTTCCTTTACGGCAGAATATCCGCTGAACAGAACGGGAGCCTATTATCTTACCGTGAAATGGGAGTACAGCGATCTGACTTCCGAAGAAAGTGTCGGAATAACGGATTGCTGGGATTGGGGCGAAACCATTTATGTAGAGGTGCCGGAGGTGGAGTACGCTCTAAAAGAGGTGCCGGAAAAAAGCATCTGTTATGAGAACGTTCCGTTTGTGCTGAAACCATATTCGATTGCTGCCGAAAAAACGCTGGCGGTTCGTGCGGAGGATTGCGAGCAGTTTCTGGAGGACAGCTGGATAGTAAGGATCAATGGAGAAGAAGCGGGCCGGGCAGCCGCTGATACGCAGCGGGGTGGATTTTACTTTGATAAAAAATTTGCAGAGGAAGGCAACTATACCGTAGAGTTTTATAATGAGCGCAGCGGACAGAGCCTCAGTACGGAAATATCGGTTGCGTATGTTCCACTGCAGCTGGAAGTACCGGAAGAGGGCGCGCTGGGAAATGAGATTGAAATTGTCGTGAAGCATCCGCAGGAAATTTCAGAGGCAGATCAGTGCGAAATAACGGTAACCGATGAAAACCAGGAGATATGCCAGCAGAAAACGGTTTCCTTTGAAGAGGGGCGCGCCGGCGTGAGCTTCCGGCCGGAGAAAGAAGGAAACTATTATGTGACGGCACAGGCGGGGAGCATGGAGCAGGTAAGCGGAGAGATTCAAATTGTAAATCATGCGCCTGAAAAGACGGCGGATATGCCGGAGCGTCTGATTATCCCGTGTATGCTGTATAAAAGCTGCGGGACAGAGGTGGATGTGGGAACCTGGTTTACGGATCCCGATTCTCATAGCTGGACAGTCCAATTCTCAGAGAATGAATATTTTGAGCCGGATAGCTCTGCAGTAAATTCGGAAGGTGGGACGCAGGTGCGGATCGGCAGAAAAACGGAAAGACGGATACAGCTGTCTTATACGATCGTTGACGAATATGGCAAGACAGGTGTAAGCGGAACGCTGCTTATCGAGGAAAAAATAGCGGGAGAGATAAAATGGGGCGTATTGCTTTTAGCAGCCGTTGTCATTTTTGTTTTTTGGGGTTCCAGGAAAATTTACAGAGATCAAAGAATCCCGGTTACCATTCACTATGGAGGCGGCAGCTTTACCAGATGGATCTTGCAGCGGGAAGGAAAAAGAAAAGTTATTCGCAGGCACTGGAGAAAACTTGCAATCGTATGGTTTGAAGACGGAAATATATTGTATGAATATCAGGGGCAGACAGGAATGGCAGATCAGTTTATGAATATTTATTTGAGATAAAGGGAGAGGGATATGGATATAAAAAAGTACACAGAGGCGGAATGGAAGGACGTACATAATGGGATCAGATACGTGCAGGCCCATAATAAGGATGTAAAAATGAAGGATATCCCTGTTCTTCTGGTTGGACTTGGAGGAAGCGGCATTAAAGCGATGCTTTCGTTTAAAGAAAAGGCGGAGTCTATATATCCGAAGGAAAATAGTGCGAATCTGGAGTATCTGGCAATTGATACGGATGATATAGGGAAAGATGCTAATATTTCCAGAAAGGATACGATCATTATTCAGAGCGCGGACACGGCAATGCTGCTGCGGGAGGGTGCGGAAGATAAAGAGATCATCCCGAAGGAAATCAAATACTGGCTGGATCCAAGGATGTCGCCGTTTAAGGTGATGAATGGTGCGGCGGGGATCCGACAGGCGGGACGCTTAATACTGTTTTTAAATATTCTTGAGGTTTACCAGGCGCTGGAAAAGAAGATATCCAGAATAAGAGTAGGGTACGACCTGCATAAGATCCGTATACAGGTGTATTTATTCACCGGGATCGGCGGGGGCACAGGCTCCGGGATGTTTGTTGATATCAGTTATCTTATAAGAAAGATCTGTCCTAACGCGGATATGAACGGCATCATTATTATGCCGGATGTATCCTGCCAGAAGAAAGGTTTGCGTGATATTACCAAAAGAAATATTAAAAGAAACGGTTTTGCAGCATTAAAGGAACTGGAATATCTGATGATGTTGAGACGGTATAACGAGTGGTTTCGTCAGGGATATCCGGGGAATATCGGGGAGATCTATACACAGGTGCCAATTTTTGATAATTGTATTTTGGTGGGTTCGCAGGAAGAGGGGCGCAAAGCGGTCAGCACGGAAGAGGAAGTATACGAGAGAATCGGTGAGTATGTCCTGACCGAGCTGCAGGAAAAATCAATCCGGTCATTTGGAATAGAGTCTTTTAAAAGTAATCTGGCCAGTCAGAATGCGGATAAGGAATGTT
The DNA here is from genome assembly GCA_902473545.1 of uncultured Lachnospiraceae bacterium. Classification (GTDB taxonomy): domain Bacteria; phylum Bacillota; class Clostridia; order Lachnospirales; family Lachnospiraceae; genus Marvinbryantia. The sequence continues at coordinate 3,208 of CABRSG010000067.1, forward strand.
TTTTTGAGCAATATGCGGCAATTGGAGCGAAGACAGAGTATATACCGGTAGATCAATATTACAGCCTCTGGCTGAGCGATACCATAAACGCATTTCTGCAGGATATAAAGGTGGACATTGACAGCAATGAAAAACCCTGGGTGCAAAGGTTTAAAGACGATCTGAAGCAATGGGTGGAGGAGGTTTACGACAAAGCCGGAAAAAATCTGCGCGTATCCGATGAAGCGGCGGGGGACCAGATAAAGACTCTGCAGACAAGCCTGCTTGAGAAATTCAGGGAGGTGGTGAAACAGAATGATGAGGACACGATAATTATAAAATATTGCCTGCAGGACGGAACGTGGACGGAGAAATTTAAAAAGGAAATTCAGAGATATTGCGAGGGGTTATATCCCAAGCGTTACCTTGGGAAAAAAGCAAATGAACTGAAAAAAGATCTGGGACAGATATATCTGGAAAGCTTTTGCGGGGCATATGGACAGGACGATCCGGCAGACTGCGAGGGCATAAAAAAGCTTGTTGAATTGCTGGAACATATCCGGAACAGATGCAGGGCTTACTGGGAAAATACGTTTGACGAGGAAAAGCTGTTTTCCGGAAAAGCGTTTGAAACGCGCAGAGAGAGCGATGCTTATCAGAAAAGTATTGCGGCAGCGAAGAGGGTGATCATCAGAGATTATCTGGAACATCCGGAAAAGTGGAATGGACAGAAAGCTGAGGATAAAATTGAATGGCTCTCTGATTATGTTGCCCGGCTGTTAGATCCCTGTTTTAATGAGAGCGGCTGCCGATCCATTTTTCAGCTTCTGGAATATCATGAAAATGGCAGACAGATGATGGAAATTCATTTGCAGGAAATGTTTGACCGGCTGGATAAAACGCGCCAGCTCTGGCCAACTGCCGCTACGATGGTAAAAACGTATAACAGTTATGAAATTCTGGTCGTTCCGAGCCGCGAGGGCGTAGATAGACTGGCGGAAAGGTGGGCGGAAACGGCAAACACAAATGTGAGCATTGTTCCGAGCGATATTGACCAGCGGTTTTCGAAGGTTTTGTATGTGCCCGGATACTCGCTGTACAGTTATGAGGGGCTTCCGGAGTTTGAAAATGAATACAATGCGCAGACGAATAAGTACGGAGTTCATTTGTATGCGTCGGAAGACACGAACTGGGAATATCTTCCGTCACCATATTTTGAGACTAAATGGAGAGCGGAGGACAGGTCAGCGAGAAGCGATGAAAAAAAGCTGAATGATATTTACCGGGAGATATTTGACAGGGCTGCCGGGTATGGGATCATTACCTATGAAGAGGATAAAAAAATGTATTGTTTCCGGGTAGAATGCACTCGCGGGGACGTGCTGCTGGATGGGGAAGATCCGGAAGGGGCAATAACCATATATGTAGGAAATATCGAAAATGTCGGGGAAGATCCTTCTTATGAGAAGCTGGCAAAAGATATGTTTATACATATGTTTACTTATCGCGACAGGGTAGCAGAAGCGGTGAAGAGAGCAGAGGGGACTTCATGAGAGCGCGTATGGACGGGCTGACACAGGAAAGAGATATAAAGGATATGAACGGCGGAATCATTCCGGATAATCCGATCGCGTTTGTCTTTGCCGGGGAGGATGCGGCAGAAAAATATCGTCAGGTATACCGTTTTTGGGGAGATGCAGATTATATCATCTATATACAGATTCTTGGAGAAGGGGAAGAACGTATTGAGGATGAGCAGGTTGTGATTTTCGAAACGGATACCGACGGCGCGCTGCAGAACGGAGACGAATATTTCGAGTGTCTTGACAAGGTGATCCGCAGGACAAAAAGACATTGTTATGTGAATCATGCAGATATAGATGTTATAGTCCTTGCGGAGGAGCAGACCAGCGCGCAAATGGCAGTGATCTGCAGGGAAATGTATCATTCCTTTTTTACGGCATATTTTAATCATGTGTTTTTTGAGATATATTTCTGGATTGTGGAAAACTTTTCCGACAGAAAGCTTGAGTCGGACAGGAAACGCAAATTTTTTGAGCAGGTGGCGTGCCTGGAAGAAATAGAATGGGTCCGGTTTATTTTCCTGATTTCAGAAGTGATGAACACGGAAAGACTGGTGAAAGATAAAAGCATATACACCCGGATTGCCGTGGATTCCGCTATCCTGGGAAATTGCAGCGGGAACAGGATGGGGCGGAAGGGAATCAGCATATATAGTGACCTTCTCGAACGGACAGCGGTAACAGACAGCAAGCTTCTCACAATAGGGCGGGTGTCACTGGAGATTTCACATGCTGTCAGAAAAATCATATTCTGTATGTGCCTGTTAGAAAAAATTTCTGAGGTTCGGGTGGAAAAGACGGATATAAAGAATATGCAGTACACCGACAGAGGGATCATAGAGCGCCGGATCAGTGCGGAACTGGCAGAGCTTCAGAAAGGACTCCCAGGTGTGAGCTGTCATGAGAACATATCCTTTGACCAGATGGGATTGAAGCGGATGGAGGATATACTGTACAAATGTTTTTACAATAATCATACGGAGTATATGCGCATCAACAGTCCTGTTTACAAAAAGGAATGTGAGGCGGCGGTACAAAATTACTGCAATACTCAGCTGGAGGGCTGGCTTAATGAAAATATCTGCCGTTTTACAGATAATATCTTTGACGATAAAGAGATAGACGGTTTTGTGGGTGCGGTGCGTCAGAAATATAAAGAGAAAGTAACGGATGCACAGACGGCTCTGAAGCGCCAGAGGGAAGCATTTTACGGCTGGACGCAGCAGAAAAGCATGAAAGCTTCCAGGAAGATCCGAAAAGAATATCGGGATCATTTTCAGATGTACCTGCTGAGGGAATGGGGCAGATATTATATTTCGCAGCTGAACTGCGAGATGGTTTTAGAAAGCATCAAGACTATGCAATATTATCTGATCACCTGGAAAAATAAAATGTACGCCAAACGTCAGACCTATTTTCAGTATCTGAAAACGCTGCGGCATCAGTATGATATCATATTTTCTGATAGCTGTAAACCGGAGCAGATGGAACTGGAGAGATATAGAAAGAACTTATACAGAACGCTGGAGCGCAATCCGGCATTTGTAGAAAACTGTTATAAAAGCCTTAGCCGACGGATTTGTGAAAGCCAGGAGACGGGACGCGTAATAGAAGAATCGCTTGCCCAATTTATGGATGATATGCGTATGGTTCGGGAAAGCGATGGAGAGACAGCCGGCTCGCAGGAGGAAGGCAGCAATGAGCAGAAAGCGTTTTATTCTGAACTGTATAAAGAAATCGTATTGGAAAAACTGTTTCATACGCGCGGCAGTATCTGCAATATTCAGCCTTATATCTGCATCATGGGAAGCAGAGAGGGGGCATTTATCCAATATGGACTGAAAAACAATGAAGAAGAAAAAATTATCTATGATGTAGAATGCTGCAGATTTCCGGTCGTTATGTATTATCAGCATATTGATCGGGTAGAGGAACTGTTTCTGCACAGCTTTTACAGCCCGGGAGGTGAAGAGGGGTAGATGATATGGGAAATTCAGGATGACCTGTCAGAGAATGAACTCCTTCTGAAATATGATTTTGCAGATCAAAAGTGTATTTACTGGGATTTTGTATTGGGAAGCAGGTATGATCTCTGTGCAATTTTTCCGTGGAATGGCAGTGAAACGCTGCAGGGGCTGAAAAAAAGGGGGACGCGCCCCATTCTTTACCATAAGAAACTGAGACTGCATCACAGGATTACAAAGGCGGCGGAGGCTTCCTGCTATATATTATTTCCGGCGGCGATACAGGATAATATGCTGACGATAGGAAACCAGCGGTCTGGAAATATAGTATATGTAAACAGACTGCATGATCAGCTTGACATTATGCTTATGCGGGAAAAAAGAAAGCGGAGATTCTTTTTCTTCTGGAAGAAATATTATGCCGGGGAAAAGCAGAGCCTGAAAATAAACAGGAACATCAACGCATTATATTATAAACTAACAGGAAACAGTAATCTCTATATGCTGGGCATTACCGGAGAAGCAGCATATATTTATCTGAGAGAGGGAGAAGAAATTACTTTCTTTGCGGACCGGGAATGCACAAGAAAGCTGGAAGTGAATTCATGAACATTCTTATTGCAGGAAAAAATACCGTTAAGTATCTTAAGACAGTGGTTTACTACATGAATGCGGATAACAGGATGTGTGCGATGAAATACAGAGATATCCGCAGCGGCATAGAGCTGTATGAAATGGAAATAGAGGATCCGATACAGGGCATTGTAAAAATAAATTGCTATTGTATGGAGTTAGCCTTTCAAAAGGCATTTCGGCAGTTGGAGGAACAGCGCACCCTGTTGGATGAATGTAATGCGATTATTAATCTGATACCGATCAAATGTTTTTCAGCGCTGCGTTATAACGTAGATGAAGACTGGGAGGGAATAGATACATGGATCATACCGGAGCTGTATCAGAGAAAATTGGCCTCTGTTGTCAGGAAGAAGACAGAGATTATCTGGGTCCTTCAGGGAGTCGAAGGTCTTTGCGCGACTAATGATTTCTTCCAGCGGCCGGAAAATGCGATGGTATTGAATTTTCCGGTGAAAGAAGGGCTGCAGGAGATTGTTTCCCGCTTTTTTGCGGAAATAGAAGAGGAGGCGTTTGAAGAAGCAGTACGGGATGATGCTGTATTTTTTGGATTTGATCTGGAAAACAGACAGGCAGGCAGAATCGGAGAAAATGCAATGAAATTCTGGATATTAGCGTCTTTTGGACAGCTTTTTCAGGAAATAGAACTCGTTTTATGTGAAGAAGACTCTGAATAGGAGAAAAATATCCTCTGCGGTTTCCCAAACAGGAGAGACCGCAGAGGATATTTTTTGCCTTCCCAAAAGCACCGCAGGGCTAAAAATGTCTTGAAATTGTCATAAAAATGCGCGAATATACGGGTATCCTGGAGGACAGGAAAATTTACAAAAGAGGAAGGGAGTCGGGGGCAACGATCTTTTTTGAAAAGGAGGGGATAGATACCGCCGATCTGTCAGGGAGCTTTCTACTGACGGCGCTGGCTGCGATCGCGCAGGAAGAGAGTCGTTCGATTTCCGCTAATATAAACTGGGGAAATCAGAAACGATTTCCGAGAGGGGAGGTGCGCAACAAGGATATTTACGGTTATCGCTTTACCGGGGAATATCTTACGACAGAAAGCGGCTATCGCTATCGGGCAGTGGCGCCGGTGGAGAAGGAAGCGGAGGTGGTCCGCTGGATATTTCAGAATTATGTAGAGGGAATGACGTTTAAAGAGTTGGCGAGAAGCCTCAATTTCCAAAAGATTCCGCGCAAGGTGAGCTGCTACACGAAAAAACGGCTGGAGCATGCGGCAAAGGGGCAGCTGAAGGGGGAGATCGAGGAGGGCTGGACTTCGCAGCAGATCGGCGATATTCTGGCAAACGAGCGCTACACCGGAGACGTACTGATACAGAAAACCTATACCGAGGACTATCTGACGCATAAGGTGAGGGAGAATAAAGGAGAAATCGTACAGTATATTGTACACGATCATCATCCGGCAATCATCAGTCATGAATTGTTTGCACGGGCGAAAGAAAAACGAAAAATGGAAGCGATTACAAGAGTGTCAGGCAGGGCGGCAAAACCACATGCGCTTTCCGGCAGGCTGATTTGCGGGCACTGCGGGCGCTTTTACAATGTCCGCAATACAAAATACCACCCGATCTGGTTTTGTCCGTCCACAGTAAAAAATAATGGAAGAATGCTTTGCGGCAATGAAAAGGTATATGAGGAACAGGTCGTCCGGATGTTTCGGAAAGCCCTTCTGGAGCGCTTTCGGCTCACCGCACAGGCAATCCCGGACGATGTGGGAAGCGGTGATATTTTAAGCGGGAGTTATGAAAATTGCGGGGAACATAAGCTGGATTTTGCAGATGGGATGACGGAGTTTGTCGGTCAGATGCTGGAACGGCTGTCGCGTATGCAGCGTGTCGATTTCATAGAGCGGGACAAGGAGTTTCTCAGACAGCAGGTGAGAAAAGCATCTGCCGATATGGAAAACGCCAAAAAAGAGAAAGATGATGAGGCGGCGGCACATGCCGGAGAGCGGGAAAAGAGCTGGAGAGAGCGGCTTTCCTATATGGAAGGCTACTGGGAAGAACTGGAGGCAGCTCATATGCACAGAGAGCAGGCAATTGCATGGATGCGGGAGCTTCCGCCGGGAGAAGATGGATTTTTTATGTTTTTAAATGGGATGACAGATCGGTATGTGAGTGCGTTTGTCCTCTCTGCTGTGGTTCATGATGCCCTTCATTACACCGTACACTGGTTTGACGATACAAAAACAGAGGTGGAGCTGCACACGAAGGTTGACGATCACAGGCGCACACATCCCCGGTTGACAGACGGGGATGCGCAGGAAGGTGGGATAATTTTATGAGGAAGGTGGAGATGATCCCGGCTACAAAGTGTTCGGTAAAGAATATAGTGCGAATAAAGGCAGCCAGAGAATTGCGGGTTGCCGCTTACTGCCGGGTTTCTACCGATGCGGAGGAGCAGCAGAATTCCTACGCCAACCAGAGAGCTTTCTACACCGGATATATTAATGGGAAGGAGGGCTGGAGGCTGGCGGGAATCTATGCGGACGAGGCGATCTCGGGGACCAGCCGTGCTCATCGGAAGG
>CABRSG010000068.1 GCA_902473545.1 uncultured Lachnospiraceae bacterium
CTGGCGGCGGAGGGGATTGCCGATATTTTTTCTAATTCGTTTCTGGTGGAAGCCGGACGTGTGCAGAGAAAGACGGAGGAGGAAATTCTGTATGTGAAGAGCAGCAGCGAGCGCAGAAAGGAATTTCAGATCCTGACGAAAATTGTCCGCAGGGACGGCGAGCGAAAAATCCGCAAGGAGCCGCTGTGCGCGGAAGCGCAGCCGCATGTGCGCCGGATGATTGAAAATGGGGCGGTGCGTTACGGCACGGACTACGAAAATCTGCCCGCGAACGAGGCGGACGGCGCGCTGGAGTACGCGTTTGTCGAGGGGCGGACGATGTTTGATCAGATACAGGCGCTTGCGGACCGCGGCGACACGGAAGGAATTGTGCGTCTTCTGCGCGGGTTCCGGGAAACCTGCTTTGCAAATCAGTTTGAAACGGAGGAGTATGCGGACGGGAACTTTTTAGAGCTGTTCGGAAGCGCCGGAAAAGCGGGCGGATGTGCCTGCGTGCGCCCGGCGAACCTCGATCTTATCTGCGACAATGTTTATCTGGAAAAGGATCGGAGACTGGTGATCGACTACGAGTGGATTTTCGATACGGCAGTTCCGACGGACTTTATTATGTGGCGTCTGCTGAACGATCTGTACACGAAGCTCCCGCAGCTTCATAAGCTTTTTGCCAAAAAGACGCTGATGGATATTTTTGGCATCAGCCGGGAAGATGAGGAGATCTACCGGAAATGGTCGCTTTATTTTGTGTACCGGTATGTTGGCGCAGACCCGCTTGATAAATACGCGAAGCCGGAGATCGATTTTTCGCTGGAGCAGGTCTACCGGTATTACCATAAAGAAAGTCCGGTGGAGTGCAAGCTTTACTATGATACCGGAAAGGGCTTCAATGAGGAGGAAATCCTGCCGCAGACGCTGACCTTAAAAAACAACCGTTTCCGCATTGTCTTTGATTTAAAGCAGATTGAGAACATTAAAAAATTGCGGTGGGATCCGATGGAAGAGCGCTGCTGGTGCATCATCGACCGCGTGCAGAGCAACTGCGCGGTGCGCCTTGTACCGCTTGGCAATTTCGAGCAGGAGGATAACTGCGTCATCTTCCCGCAGGACGACCCCAACTTTGCGGTGGAGGTCTTTGACGCCGGCGAGGTGGAGACGCTGATCATCGAGGGAAGATGCGCCCGTCTGACGGGAGCAGAGACGCCGGAGCAGGTGCGTGCCGTTCCGGAAAAGGCGGCGGCGCCCGCGCGTCTGGCAAAGAAGCTGTCTGCAAAGCGCAGACCGGCAGGGCAGAAGGCGCCTGCGCTGCGCATGCCCAGAATCCAGCCGGACAGCATCAGGAATCAGCTGAAGAAGGTGAAACGGGCAGCCTATAAGATTCCGGGACTGTGCAAGGTGTCCGGTCATGTGGACATGTTTTCGTTTGAGAAGCATGTGCTCTGCATGGGCGGCTGGGTGTTCGACCACCGCTACAAGATGCGCAACCCGCGGATCGTGTATTACGATCAGCACAAAAAGGCGGCGGAGCGCTCCTTCCACATGGTATACCGCTACGATGTTGCCGCTGCCCTGCAGAATCCCGACGCGTCCATGAGCGGATTTGAGGCGAAGATCCGCATCTTTTCACCGCGCGACATCCGCGTATTTATGGAGTATGACACGCCGGACGGCACGAAGCGCTATCCGATCGGCGTCGTGAAGGGAAGCAGGTCGCTGCCCGCCGACAGCGAGGGGGAGATCTCGGAGATCGTGGAGGCGGAGCAGCTCGGCGACCTGCAGTTCCTGAAGGAGAAAAAGCTGACGGATACCTTTGAGATTCCGCGAAAGGTAAAAGAGACGACGGTGGACATCATCATTCCGGTCTACAACGGCTATGATTATCTGGACACGCTGTTTGCGAGCCTGCGGCGTACAGAAATGCCCTACCGTCTGCTGATCGTGAACGACTGCATCCCGGATGAGCGTGTGCTGCCGTATCTGAAGAATTACGTAAACGGGCACCCGGAAGCGGTGCTGCTCAATAATGAGAAAAATGTCGGCTTTGTCCGCTCCGTAAACCGCGCGTTAAAGCGTGCGGAGCATCATGTGGTGCTGCTGAACACGGATGTGGAGGTACCGGCGTACTGGCTGGAGCGCCTGATGCTGCCGATCATCTGCGACAAAAAAGTGGCGACGACAACGCCGTTCACCAACAGCGGAACCATCTGCAGCTTCCCGAAGTTCTGCGAGAACAATGACCTGTTTGAAAACATGCCGCTCTGGATGATCGACCAGGCATTTGCACAGATCGTCCCGTCCTATCCGGTGATGCCGACGGGCGTTGGCTTCTGCATGGGCATGAATTTAAATGTTATTAAGAAGATCGGGTTCCTCGACGCAAAGACCTTCGGCAAGGGCTACGGCGAGGAAAACGACTGGTGCCGCCGGGCGGCGGACGCCGGCTATCACAATGTGCAGGCGGATAATCTGTTTGTGTACCACAAGCACGGCGGAAGCTTCCTCTCGGAGGAGAAAAAAGCGCTGCTTGAGAAAAACTCGCAGGCGCTGCTTGCAAAGCACCCGGATTATAACCAGGTGGTGTCCTCCTACTGCTGTAAGGATCCGATGTCGAAAACGCGCCGTCTTGCGATGCTGAAGCTTTTGAATTTAAATATCGACGCAAAGGCAATCGTCGCCTTCGACCACAATCTTGGCGGCGGGGCGACCGCGTATCTGGAGACGAAGCGCAAGGAGGCGCTGCAGAGCGGCTGCCGCTTTATCATCGTGCGCTTTACCGGCATGTATCTGGTGGAGTACAGCTATAAGCAGTATCAGATCCAGTTTGTCTCGGAGAATCTGAAGGACGTCTGGGCGGTGATCGGCAGAGTGGACGAAATCTGGATCAACGAGCTGGTGACGGTGCCGAAGCTCTACGATCTGATGGAGGAGCTGCTGCACCAAAAGGAGATGCACGGTGCGAAAATGCGGATGCTGTTCCACGATTATTATGCGATCTGCCCGGCGATTAACCTGGTGGATGAAAAGGGAGCGTACTGCGGAGCTGCCGGTGCGGGGCGCTGCAACGAGTGTCTTGCCAGGCATGAGCAGAACGCTTATCTGGAATACGAAAGCGCGGAAAAATGGCGCGCAAACTGGGAGCGGTTTCTGAAAGGCTGTGAGGAGGTGCGGGTATTTTCCGGCGCTTCCCAAAAGCTCTTAGAGAAGATATATCCGACGCTTGACAACATCCGGCTGGTTCCGCACAAGCCGCACATTATGCTGCCGCTTCACAAGACGGGCAAGACCGGGAAAACCTTAAATATCGGCTTTGTGGGCGCGATGGACTACAAGAAGGGGCTGCAGGTGGTGCAGCGCCTGGCTGCGGAGATCAAAAAGCAGAAATGCGATATCCGCCTCTGTCTGGTTGGCTATACCGGCGACGAGGGTGAAAATAAGATTTTTAAAGAAACCGGAAAATACCGGCGAGAGCAGCTTCCGCGTCTGGTACTGGAGAATGACATTGATCTGTTCTTCATCCCGGCAGTGTGGCCGGAGACCTTCTCCTATACGACGTCGGAGATTATGGCGATGAACATGCCGCTGGCAGTATTCGATATCGGCGCGCCGGCGGAGCGCGTGAGGGACTATGCGCGCGGGGCGGTGCTTCCGCTCAGTGCGTCCCCGGCGGAAATTCTGGAGAGCTTAAAAGCGCTTGCAGAGCGATGCGGCATTTTTAAGCAGCCGGTGAAGCGCAGAAAGGTATTGTTTCTGATGGAGCTGGAGTCCTACGCGACGCGTTACCGGATCGAGCATTTCCGCGAGCAGCTTGCCGTCGCCGGGTATGCGTCCGACTGTCTGGAGCTTGAGAAGGATCTGAAGGTCGACCTGAAGGGCTATTCCAGCGTGGTGCTGTACCGTCTGACGGATACGGCGTTTACGGAAAAGCTGGCAGCGCAGGCGAGAGCGCTTTCGGTGCCGGTGTATTACGATATCGACGATCTGGTGTTTGACTATGATAAAATTTCTTATCTGGAATTTTTAAAGGGAAGAGATTATCAGAATTTCCGCCAGATGACGCAGCAGATTCACCGCTGCATGGAGCTGAGTGACGGTTTTATCACATCCACGGAGACGCTGGCGGAGGAGCTGCGCGCGGAATTTCCCGAAAAGCCGGTCACGGTGCGGCGGAATGTGTGCAGCATGGAGATGCAGATCTTATCCGCGGAGGCTTACGAAAACCGCACGGAGGCGGGAGAAATCGTCCGCATCGGTTATTTCAGCGGCTCGCACACGCATGACAGGGATTTTGCCGTGGTGGAGGAGCTGCTGGTGGAAATTATGCAGAAATATCCGAACGTGCATCTGGTGATGGGCGGCGTGTTTGACACGGTGCGCTTTGACAGCTACCAGGAGCGCATCACAAAACTGCCGTTTATGGACTGGCAGAAGCTGCCGGAGGCGATCGCGAATACCGACATCAATCTGATGCCGCTGGAGGATACGCGCTTCCATGCGTGCAAGTCGGAAAATAAATGGATGGAGGCGGCGCTGGTGCATGTACCGAGCATCCTGAGCGCAAATGAGGAAATGCGTAGCGTCATCAAAGACGGCGAGGACGGCATTCTCTGTGCGGATGAGCAGCAGTGGCGCGAGGGGCTTATCCGCCTGGTCGAGGACAGGGAGCTTCGCAGGACCATCGCGGAAAATGCGCACCGCACGGTGCTGGAGCGCTACACGACGGACGGCACCGGCAGGGCGGCGATAAAGCTGGTGCTGGGGTATCAGCAGCATGCGGACAGATCTGAAGAGAATGATTGATTACGAAGGTACGGAATAGTTAGGAGCAATTTATGACGGAGACGGGAGCAAGGAAAAAGACGATCGCGCTGCTGACAGCGGCGCTGCTGATATCCGGCGTGTTTATTTTCTGGCGGTTTATATTTGGGGATTATGTGCTCGCCTATATGGATGTGGGCGTGGACACGTACGACCAGTATCTGATGCACTACCAGACCATCATTAATCATCTGCGCGAGGGCAGCTTTTCCCTCTGGGATTTCAACAACGGCTACGGAATCAATATGTTTTCTTTAAATATGTTTGATCCGTTTCTGATGCTGATCTACGCCTGCGGAGCGATATTCGGACCGGAGATGATCTATCAGCTTCTGGTCTACGTGCAGATCCTGCGCATCGTGCTTGCAGGGCTGGCGGTTTACGGATTTCTGTCCTGCTTTGCGCTGTCAGAGCGCGGCAAACTGATTGCTTCTTATATATATGCCCTCTGCGGCTATATGGTTGTCTGGGGGCAGCATTACCAGTTCGGGACGCTCATGGTGCTGCTGCCGCTGCTTCTGATGGCGGCGGAGAAGGCGCTTGCAAAGCCGCGCGGGTATCTTGCTGTTACGCTGCTGTGCGGCGTGTGCGCGATCAATGCGCTGTATTTCAGCTATATGCAGTTTATTGTACTGGGCGTTTATTTTTTGTTTCGCGTTTCCTGGAACGGAAAGCTTTTCAGCAAAGAGGGATTTTCAAAGCTTGCGAAGGCTTACGGCTCCATGCTTCTTGGAATCGGTATCGGGCTTGTGAACCTGCTTCCGAGCGGCAGTGCGATCGTGAACGTTTCCGGACGCGTGACGGCAAAGCCGCTGGCGGAAAAGCTTCTGGACGCCGCCGGCTTTTACGGGCTGAATTTTTATAAGACGCTGTTCAAAAAATTCTTCTCAGGCAATCTGGAGGGGATCACAGACTACAGCGGCTACGCCAATTATTATGAGGCCCCGAACGTCTTTTTCTCGGCGCTGTTTATCATCGCGGCGGTCTGCTTTGCCTGGATGATCCTGCGCGGGCTTCTTTACGGCACAAAGCAGAGGCTGCTGATTTTACTGGCGATGCTTGCCTGCGTTTTCACCATTGCCCTGCCGATGGGCGGACTGATCTTTAACGGCTTTGCCTACCCGTTTTCGCGGCACACCTTTGTATGTATGCCGTTTTTCGCTTTGCTGACAGCGGCGTTCCTTGAAGAGGTTCTGGAAAAAAGAAGGCTCTGCATGCCGCTGTTTGCGCTGACGTCGTCGGCGGTGCTTATCCAATACCTGCGCGTACACGTGCCGGGCGGAGAGTACCTGCCGAGGATATTGACGATCGCAGCAGCCGGGATCGTGCTCTGCCTGTTTCTGGCGGTGCGTGTGAAAAAGGAGAGCGTGCAGCAGGCGGCGGTGTGGGGTCTCTTCCTCTGCGTCGCTGCAACGATGTGCGCGGATGCCTGGTATTCTTACAATGAGCGGGCAATCGTGGAGAAGGCGCCGAGCGAATATTTTGATGAGATGTACGATGAGGATATCTCTGATGCGCTCACCTGGCTGGCGGAGACGGACGACTCCTTCTACCGCGTGGAGAAGGATTACACGATTGGCAGCCGCATTTCCAGTCTCAATGCGCTGGCGCAGAATTATATGCCGGTCAGCACCTACAATTCCTCGCTGAACGTCAATCTGCGGGAATTTGTGGAGAAGCTGTGGCCGAACCTGAACATCACCGATAACGCCCATTTTAACTACGCGAATGCGGTGTACGACGGCGCGCAGGCGTCGCTTAGTCATGTAAAATATATTCTGTCGAAAAACGATGCGCTGGACGTGGACGGCTATGAGCTGCTGCGGCAGTTCGGCGATATTGACGTTTACCGCAATTACGGCACGGAGGCGCTTGGAAAATTTTATACGAAAGCGGTGCGCAGTGCTGATTTTGAGGAAAGCGCCGACAGTCTTGATCGCGAAAAGCTGCTGACGCAGGCGGTCATCTGCGACACGGCGGGCAATCTGACGGAGACGGACGGCACTCTGCTTGCGGAGTGCGCACAGCAGGAGCTGCCGCTGGAGGTTACAACGGAAAAGACGGACCAGGGCGTAAAGATAACGCTTCCGTCGCACGAGGACACTGTCCGGCTGGAGCTTGACATTCACTTTACGAACGGGATTTCCTACGTGTACATTCAGTATGGCGCGTACGATACCATGGTGCGGGCGGAAAACAAAACGATGCATGTAAAGCTGAATATCCCGGAGAGCGTCGACACGGTGGAGGTCACCTATCCGCTGCCGTTTGACGAATTTGTCACGCTGGAAAATTTTGCAGTGTATGAGACGGAACACTATGATTTTTCCGCGCTCAGTGAGGGCATTTCCTTCTCGGCGGCAGAGAAGGACAGCGTGGTGACCGGCGCGGCGAACGTGACGGAAAAAGGCATCCTGCTTTTGCCGATTCCCTATGAGGACGGCTGGACCGCTCTGGTGGACGGCGAAGAAACGGAAATACAGCGGGTGGATTACGGCTTCTGCGGTGTTGTGCTGGAGCCGGGAGAGCATGAGATCACAATGACCTATCACTGCCCGGGATTTGCTGCGGGTGCGGCGGGAAGCCTTTTCTTCCTGGCGCTGACAGCGGCAATCTGGTGTTACTGTTCACGCCGTTCGCAGTAACCATCGCAAACCCATTTAAAATTCGCTTCGCGAATGGGATTTGCTCACACCTGAATCACGTTCTCACGCCTCAAACAGCAGGTGTTTGAGGCTGGTGTCAACAGTAACCTTCTGGTTTATACGCGAAAAGGAAAGCAGAGAAAGATGGAAGCACTCAAAAAGCTGAAATGGTATAATGTCAAAAAAGGGCTGCGCTATCTGAAACACTTTGGCGTGAAGGAATTTCTGATCCGCCTGCAGGAGCGCATGGAGCCGGAGGAGGTTCCCTACGGTCCATGGTATGAGGCGTACCGCCCGACGGAGAGCGTTCTGGCGGCGCAGCGCAGAAAAAAATTTAAAAATTCGTGGAAGTTCAGCATCGCAGTTCCTGCATATGAGACGCCGGAGATGTTTTTGCGGGAGATGATAGAATCTGTGCAGAACCAGACCTACGATAACTGGGAGCTGTGCATTGTGAATGCCAGCCCGGGAAATGACGTGATGCAGCGCGTGCTTGCGGAGTATATCAAAAAAGACGCCCGCATCCGTGTGAAGGAGCTTGCGGAAAATAAGGGTATCGCCGGAAATACAAACGAGGCGCTTGCGATGGCGTCCGGTGATTTTGTGGGCTTGTTGGATCACGACGATCTGCTGGCGCCGGACGCACTCTTTGAGGCGGCGAAGGCGCTGGAGCGTGAGCCGTCGATCGACGTGCTCTACACGGATGAGGACAAGGTGGACACTGACGGGAAAAAGCATTTTAAGCCGAATCTGAAGCCGGATTTTAACCTCGACCTTTTGCGCTCCAATAATTATATCTGCCACTTCTTTATGGTAAGAAGAACGCTTGCAGAGCAGGCGGGAGGATTTTCGGGTGAATACGACGGCGCGCAGGATTATGATTTTATTCTGCGCTGCACGGATATGGCGGAAAACATCCACCATATCCCGGAGATCCTTTACCACTGGCGGACGCACGAGGCGTCCACTGCGGACAACCCGATCAGCAAGCTGTACGCCTACGAAGCGGGGAAGCGCGCGATCGAGGCGCACCTTACGCGGCGGGGGCAGGCGGGGGAAGTTTCGCTGAAAAAGGATCTTGGTTTTTATCGCGTGAAGTATCCGGTGCAGGGAAATCCGCTGGTATCCGTCATCATCCCGAACAAGGATGAGGCGGAATCCCTAAAGCTTTGCATCGAATCCCTCCAAAGGACAGTCTCCTGGGAAAACTATGAGATTATCATTGTGGAGAATAACAGCACAGGCCGGGATATTTTTGCGTATTATAGAGAGCTTGCGAAGGATGCACGCATCCGGATCGTTCGCTGGAAATCTGCATTTAACTATTCCGCGATCAACAATTATGGTGTAAAATATGCAAAGGGAGAATACCTTTTGTTTCTGAATAACGATATTGAGGCGCTGGAAGAGGGCTGGCTTACGGAAATGCTCGGCGTTTGCCAGCGTCCGGAGGTGGGGGCTGTCGGCGCGAAGCTGCTGTATCCGGACGGCACCATCCAGCACGCAGGAACGGTTATCGGCATCGGCGGCATCGCCGGGCATATGTTTGTGAACATGCCGGGCGGGCACAGCGGCTATCTGCACAAGGCGTCGCTTATGCTGGACTACAGCGCGGTGACGGCAGCCTGCATGATGATGAAGAGCAGCCTGTTTGAGCAGCTTGGCGGCTTCGAGGAGCGGCTTTCGGTGGCGTTCAACGACGTCGACCTCTGCCTGCGGGCAAACGAGACGGGGCATCTGGTGGTCTATGATTCTTACGCCTGCCTGCGTCACTACGAGTCGAAGAGCCGCGGGGCGGAGGATTCGCCGGAAAAGGTGCGGCGATTCCAGGAGGAAATCGAATTTATGCGCACCCGATGGGAAAAGCTTTTAAAGGCGGGCGATCCGTATTACAATAAAAATCTGTCACTGTCCAAGTGGAATTATTCCCTGCGGGCGGACCGGAAAAGGGGGAGGAATACAAATGATTGATTTTAACAGAGCGCCGTTTACCGGAAAAGAAACCGAGTATATGGAGCAGGCGATCAAGAGCGGAAAGATGTGCGGCGACGGCCCGTTTACGAAGAAATGCGCAAAATGGATCTGCGATACGTACCACGTAAATCACACGCTGCTGACAACCTCCTGCACCCATGCGCTGGAGATGTCGGCGTATCTTGCGGACATAAAGCAGGGCGACGAGGTTATTATGCCGTCCTACACTTTCTGCTCGACGGCGGACGCCTTTGTGCTGCGCGGGGCGAAAATCGTGTTTGTCGACATCCGTCCGGATACCATGAATATCGACGAGCGGCTGATCGAGGCGGCAATTACCGAAAAAACGAGGGCAATCGTGCCCGTTCATTACGCCGGGGTTGCCTGCGCGATGGATGAGATCCTGGCGATCGCGAAAAAGCATGACCTGAAGGTGGTGGAGGACGCCGCTC
>CABRSG010000069.1 GCA_902473545.1 uncultured Lachnospiraceae bacterium
GGCGTCGCTGCAGACGAAGCTCGGCGGGGAGCCGATTCTTGCCGGAATCATCGTTAATACGGGGCTGTACACGGTCAATCTCGCCGTGATGGGCTTTTCGTCAAATCTGTCGCTTTTTAAGTGCGATACCATCTTCAGTCTCTTTAAAGGCGTGTTCGGCACGACCTGGTATAAGCTGATCACAGCGATCATTGTGGTTGTCATTGTCTGCCTGCTTCTGGCGTGGTTTCTGGGAACGCGGCTGGGGCTCTCCATCCGCGCCACCGGAGACAATGCCGATATGGTAAAAGCATCCAGCATCAATCCTGGCTTTACCATTACCGTCGGGCTTTGCGTTTCAAGCGCAATGACCGCGCTTTCGGGCTGCCTGATCGGACAGTATCAGAAATCCTGCGATATCAACCTCGGAACCGGTATGGTCACGATCGCGCTTGCCAGCCTTATCATCGGAGAGACGCTGATCGGAAAGGGCACAATGTTTAAGCGGATCGTCGGCGTTATCCTTGGAAGCTGCCTGTACCGCTTTGCGATCGCGATCGCTCTGCGTCTGCATATTCCGGCGGAATGCTTAAAGCTTGTCTCGGCAGTGATCGTTGCGATTGCGATCGCTTCTCCGTACCTAAAGAACCAGGTTGCTTTTCAGAAGCGGAAAATGGCGGCGATGTCTGCGAGAAAGGGAGGCGGCAGCAAATGTTAAAACTGACAAATGTAAAAAAGACCTTTAATGCAGGCACGGTGAATGAAAAGGTGGCGCTCTCAGATGTCACTCTTACCGTGGAAAACGGGGAGTTCGCCACGATCATCGGCAGCAACG
The DNA here is from genome assembly GCA_902473545.1 of uncultured Lachnospiraceae bacterium. GTDB lineage: Bacteria > Bacillota > Clostridia > Lachnospirales > Lachnospiraceae > Marvinbryantia. The sequence goes on from CABRSG010000069.1 coordinate 815, forward strand.
GTGCCGGGAAATCAACGCTCTTTAATTGTATTGCCGGAAGCTTTTACGTGGATGAGGGAAGCGTGGAGCTGGATGACCGCGATATCACTTATGTTCCGGACTACAAACGCGCGACGGAGATCGGCAGGCTGTTTCAGGATCCGATGCGCGGAACGGCGCCGCACATGACGATCGAGGAAAATCTGGCGCTCGCCTATCTGCGCGCGTCCAAAAGCGGAAAAGGCTCTGCATTCTCCCGCATCAGCAAGGGACAGCGCGATTATTTCCGGGAGCGGCTTTCTCTGCTCGGCATGGGGCTTGAGGACCGCATGAAGCAGCCGGTAGGTCTGCTGTCCGGCGGACAACGTCAGGCGCTCACGCTTCTGATGGCGGCAACTTTGGTTCCGCCGAAAATCCTGCTTCTTGATGAGCACACTGCGGCGCTTGATCCGGCGACGGCGGAGAAGGTGCTGGAGCTGACGAGAAGCATTGTGGAAGAAAACAATCTCGCCTGCCTGATGATCACGCACAACATGCATTCCGCGCTCCAGATGGGCAACCGCACGCTGATGATGGACGGCGGCAGAATCGTGCTGGATATCAGCGGCGAGGAGCGAAAAGGGCTGACCGTGGACGGCCTGCTGGAGAAATTCTCCGCCGGGGCGGGCAAGGCGCTGGACAACGACCGGATTTTGTTTTCAAAGTAAAAGAATCTTCTCTTGACGTGCTTCTATGAAAATGGTAGAATCAATAACGGGCACTAAATCGTGTACTGTGTAAAACAGGAAAGTACAAAATATTGTTTCAGAAGAGCGTTTGGAGAGATATTTATGAGATATCACAATATCACAAAGGATGATATGCTAAACGGCGACGGCCTCCGCGTTGTGCTCTGGGTGGCGGGCTGTGCGCACTGCTGTCCGCAGTGCCAGAATCCGATCACATGGGATCCGGACGGAGGGCTTTTGTTTGATGACGCAGCGAAGCAGGAGCTGTTTGAGCAGTTAGGGCAGTCGTATATTTCCGGTATCACCTTCAGCGGCGGCGATCCGATGTATCCCACAAACCAATTGGATGTCGAGGCGCTGGCAAGGGAGATCAAAGAAAAGTTTCCGGATAAGACAATCTGGCTGTACACCGGCGGGTTGTGGGAGGAAGTACGCAGAAGTCCGATCATGCGCTACGTGGACGTGCTGGTGGACGGCGAATTTGAGGTGGATAAGCTGGATAAGCAGCTCCACTGGAAGGGCAGCTCCAATCAGCGAGTGATCGACGTACCAAAGTCGCTGGCGTCAGGCAGCGTTGTATTGCACTGTGAGTAAAGGAGCGCCGGAAATGGAAAAAATACAGATTAAATATTTCACAGACAAAATTGAGCCGCTCACCTATGTCGACGGAAAGTCAGACTGGATCGATCTGCGTGCGGCCCAGGAGGTTGTGCTGAAGGCGGGGGAGTTTAAGCTGATCCCGCTTGGTGTTGCCATGCGTCTGCCGAAGGGCTACGAGGCGCATGTGGTGCCGCGCAGCTCCACCTTCAAAAACTATGGTATTATACAGACGAACCACTTCGGTGTGATCGACGAAACCTACAGCGGCGACAATGACCAGTGGTTTATGCCGGTGTACGCGGTGCGCGATACGCAGATTCACGTAAACGACCGCATCTGCCAGTTCCGCATCATGGAGCATCAGCCGACCATTGTGTTTGAGCAGGTGGAAAAGCTGGACAGTACAGACCGCGGCGGCTTTGGAAGTACCGGCAAAGCATAGAAAAGAGAGCATACCGTTGCCTGTTTCGGGCAGCGGTTTTGTTGCTGTATAAATGACAAAAAATTAACGCACAGGATATGTGATAGTGAGGGCACTCTATGGAGCACAGGACCGGTCTGGAGGATCGCTATGTATTGAAAAATAATAAACGGCTGCGCTGCGGCTACACGACAGGCACCTGCGCTGCGGCTGCGGCAAAGGCGGCTGCCTTTATGCTGTTTATAAAGAAGGATATCCGGGAAATTGAGCTGACAGTGCCGGAGGGGACGCGCCTGCATCTTGCAGTGGAGGAAATCTGCCGGGAGCCGGAAGCGGTATCCTGTGCGGTGCGAAAGGACGGCGGGGATGACCCCGACGTCACGCATGGGCTTCTGATTTTTGCCAGGGTGAGGAAAAGTAATGCCCAGGGCGTACAGATCAGCGGCGGACGAGGCGTTGGCATTGTCACGAAGAAGGGCTTGTGGCAGCCCGTCGGGGAGGCGGCGATCAACCGGGTTCCGCGGGAAATGATCACCCGCGCGTTGGAGGAAATCTGCGAGGAGCTGGAGCAGCCCTGCCGGATAGCGGTGGAAATTTCGGCTCCCGGCGGGGAGGAAATCGCGCAGCGCACCTTTAATCCGCGGCTTGGCATAGAGGGCGGCATTTCCATTCTGGGCACCAGCGGCATTGTGGTGCCGATGAGCGAGGAGGCACTGATCGCCAGCATCCGTCTGGAGATGGAGATGAAGCGGGCGGCGGGCAGAGAATATCTTCTGATCACGCCGGGTAATTACGGTGAGGATTTTTTGCGCGAGGGGATGAAAATTGACGCATCTGACAGCATGAAATGCAGCAACTACGTGGGCGAGACGCTGGACATCGCGGCGGAGCTTGGTTTTCGGGGCATTCTGTTTGTGGCGCACATCGGAAAATTTATCAAGGTATCCGGCGGCATCATGAATACGCATTCGCGCTCGGCGGACTGCCGTGCGGAGCTGATGGCGGCGCAGGCGCTGCGCGCAGGAGCGGATCCGGAAACTGTGCGGCGGATTTTAGATACGATCACTACAGAGGAAGCGCTTGACATTTTAAAAGAAAAAGATCTGACCGCGCAGACGATGAAGGAAATCATGCCGCGCATCCGTTACTATCTGCAGCATCGCTGCGGGGGCGCGCTGAAAACGGAGGCGGTGATTTTCTCAAACCAGCATGGCTATCTCGGAGAAACCGAAGGAGCGGAAGAGCTGCTCCTGCAGTTTTGCACGGCGGACAGATAAAATACAAAAAATGAGCAGGAGGAAGTATGCAGGGAATATTATATGGAGTGGGAATCGGACCGGGAGATCCGGAGCTGCTGACCTTAAAGGCAGCGCGTATTATCCGGGAGGCGGATGTGATCGCTGTTCCGGGAACGAAAAAAGAAGAGACGGTCGCCTGGCAGATCACGGTGCAGGCAGTGCCGGAGATCGCTGAAAAAGAATGTCTGGAAATCCACATGCCGATGACGAAGGATAAGACGGCTCTGAAAGAGAGCCACGACGCAGCGGCGGAGCAGGTGGCGGCAGTTCTAAAAACGGGAAAAAATGTGGCGTTTCTGACGCTCGGAGACCCCAGCGTGTACTCCACTTATCTTTATGTGCACAAGAGAATCCTCGCGATGGGATACAGCGCCAAGATGGTGAGCGGGATTCCTTCATTCTGCGCGGTTGCGGCGCGTATGAACATCGGGCTGGTGGAAAAAGCGGAGCCGCTTCATGTTATCCCGGCTTCCTATCAGATAGAGGATTCCCTAAAGCTTCCGGGCACGAAGGTGCTCATGAAGGCAGGCAAAAAGATGCAGGATGTGAAAAAACAGCTCCTGCAGATGGAAAATACGGAAACGGTGATGATTGAAAACTGCGGGATGCCGGGGGAAAAGCTGTACTGTGGCGCAGAGGAGATTCCGGAGACGGCGGGGTACTATTCACTGATTATAGTAAAGGAGAAGGAATGAGATGGTAAATTTTGTAGGCGCAGGACCGGGCGCACCGGACCTTATTACGGTGCGCGGACAGAAGCTGCTCTCGGAGGCAGATGTGATTATTTATGCGGGCTCGCTTGTGAACCCGCAGCTCCTTTCCTATGCAAAGGAGGGGTGCCGGATCTATAACAGCGCGACGATGACGCTGGAAGAGGTGCTTGAAGTGATGTATGCGGCGGAGGCAAAGGGGCAGATGACGGTCCGCCTTCACACCGGCGATCCCTGCCTGTACGGTGCGATACGCGAGCAGATGGATGCGCTCGATGAAAAGGGGAGGCATTGCTTACACGGATTGTCCGGGCGTCAGCTCGTTCTGCGGGGCGGCTGCAGCGCTCAACCTGGAGTACACGCTCCCGGATGTATCGCAGAGCGTAATCATTACGCGCATGGCAGGCAGAACGCCGGTGCCGGAGAAGGAAGAAATCGCATCGCTTGCTGCGCACCAGGCGACTATGGTGGTATTTTTAAGCACCGGTATGCTGGAAAAGCTCTCGGAGCGGCTGATCGCGGGCGGTTATACGGCGGACACTCCGGCGGCGATCGTTTACAAGGCGACCTGGGAGGATGAGAAAACCTTTGTCTGCACGGTGGGGACGCTGGCAGAGACAGCAAAGAAAAACAATATCACCAAGACTGCACTGATGATTATCGGCGACGTGGTCAGCCATAGTCATTATAACCGCTCCGAGCTTTACAACCCGGCATTTACGACGGAATTCCGGGAGGCAAGTAAATGAAGCTTGCGAGCGTCAGCTTTACCGGGCGTGGAAGCCGTCTGAACGCGGCAGTCACAGAGCTGCTGTCAAGGCAGGGCTATGATTGTGCAGGCTATGCAATGCCGAGATATGCGGAAAAATACGGACTTGCGGCGCTGGATATTCCCTTAAAGGAGTGGACCGGGCAAATGTTTTCTTCTGCGGACGCGATTCTGTTTATCGGAGCGACCGGGATTGCCGTGCGCAGCATAGCGCCGTTTCTGGAGCACAAGACGAAGGATCCGGCGGTGGTTGTGATGGATGAGAAGGGGATTTTTGTCATTTCCCTGCTCTCCGGGCATATCGGGGGCGCCAATGAGCTTGCCGGTACGCTTGCCAATCTGACGGGTGCGATTCCGGTCATCACGACGGCGACTGACATAAGCGGACGCTTTGCCGTGGACGTGTTTGCGAAAAAGAATCGTCTGTATATCACGGATATGCACTGCGCGAAGGAGATTTCAGCGGACGTGCTGGATGAAAAAAAAATCGGCTTTTACAGCGATTTCCCGGTGATCGGCAGTATTCCGGAGGAGCTGGAGGTCTGGGAGAAGCAGAAGGTTTTTTCAGGGACGAACGGCATCTGCGTAAGCCTTGCGGAGGATAAAAAGCCCTACAAGCAGACCTTAAACCTGATTCCGCGGATCGTCAGCCTTGGCGTCGGCTGCAAAAAGGGCACGCCGGCGGAAAAGCTAGAGGAAAAGGTGCTGGAGGCATTGCAGGCATGCGGGATATCCATGCACAGTATCGAGCGGATCGCCAGTATTTGCCTAAAGGCGCAGGAGCCTGGATTGCTGGCGCTTGCCGATAAATACCATCTGCCGTTTGTCACCTATGATGCAGAGGAGCTGCAGAGGGCGGAGGGGGATTTTTCGGATTCTGCTTTTGTGAAATCCGTCACCGGCGTGAACAATGTCTGCGAGCGCAGCGCAGTTTTGGCGTCGGGAAACGGACAGATATTATTGAAAAAAACAGCGGGAGACGGCGTGACGGTTGCCGCCGCCGTCCGGGATTGGAGTGTGGATTTTGAGTAAGATATATGTGGTCGGGATCGGTCCGGGGCAGTATGAGCAGATGACGATGCGCGCTGCGGATGCTCTGCGGGCGTGCGATACCATTGTGGGATATACGGTGTATGTGGAGCTGGTGAGAGCGCATTTTGCGGATAAGGAGTTTCTGACGACGCCGATGCGAAAGGAAGCAGAGCGCTGCCGTCTCGCTTTTGAGGAAGCAAAAAAGGGTAAAAATGTTGCGATGATCTGCAGCGGGGACGCCGGGGTATACGGCATGTCCGGGCTGATGCTGGAAATCGGCGCTGACTTCCCGGAAATTGAGGTGGAGGTGATTCCGGGCGTCACAGCAGCGACCGGCGGCGCGGCGGTGCTCGGCGCACCGCTGATCCACGATTTCGCACTCATCAGCCTGAGCGACCTTTTGACGCCCTGGGAGAAAATTGAAAAAAGGCTCCTGCTGGCGTCCGAGGCGGATTTTGTGATCTGTCTCTACAATCCGTCCAGCAAAAAGCGGGCGGACTATCTGCAGAAGGCATGTGATCTGATGCTGCGTTACAAAGCGCCGGAGACGGTCTGCGGTATCGTCAGCAATATCGGAAGAGACGGGGAAGCGTGCCGCGTGCTGCCGCTTTCAAAGCTTCGCGATACGCAGGTTGACATGTTCACCACCGTTTTTGTCGGCAATTCCCAGACAAAGGAAATTGACGGCAGAATGGTGACGCCAAGAGGGTACCGGAATGTATAACATACTTATTTTTGCGGGAACGACAGAGGGGCGTGAGCTGGCGGAGTATTTAAGCCGCCAGGAAATACGGACGCATGTCTGCGTGGCGACGGAGTACGGCGGACAGCTCCTGGGAGAGGATGCGCACCGCACGGTCCATGCGGGCAGGCTGACGGCGGACGCGATGTGCGCGCTGATGGAGGAACTGGCGGAAGAAACGGCGGGCGGCTTGCTCGTTGTAGATGCGACGCACCCGTATGCGGCGGAGGTGTCGGCAAATATCCTGGCGGCGTGCAAGGTAAGCGGCGCAGAGTACATCCGTCTGCTGCGGGAGAGCAGCGAGGCGGCAGGCGGCGATCTGATCGTGGTTGATTCCGTGCAGGAGGCGGTGGAGTTTTTAAAGGGAACCGAAGGGAATATCCTCGTGACGACCGGAAGCAAGGAGCTGGCAAAATTTACGGAGCTGCCGGGTTTCGCGGAACGCGTATTTGCGCGGGTGCTCTCGACACCGGAGGTTGCCGCGGCGTGCGCAGAACTCGGGTTTACCGGAAAGCATCTGATCTGTATGCAGGGACCGTTCTGTGAGGATTTAAACGCGGCGATGCTGCGGCAGTTTGACGCGAAATGGATGGTCACAAAGGAATCCGGCAAAGCAGGCGGCTTTGCGGAAAAAATCCGTGCGGCGCAAAAGGCAGGCGCGCATGTGGTGCTGATCGGACGCCCTCCGGAGGAAGAAGGGCTGACGCCTTTTAAGGTCCGCGCTTATCTTATGAAAAAGCTGCATGCAAAGCCGAAGCGTCAGATTTCGATCGTCGGGATCGGTATGGGCGCGAAGGACGGCGTGACGGCGGAGGCAAAAAAGGCGTGCCTGGAGGCGGAGCTGCTGGTCGGAGCAAAGCGGATGCTGGAGAGCTTTGGCGACCTTTCGAAGGCGCAGCTCGTGTCTTATCAGCCGCAGGAAATCCGGGAATACGTGGAGGCTCACCCGGAATTTGAAAAAATAGCGCTGCTGCAGTCGGGCGACGTCGGCTTTTACAGTGGAGCGAAGAATTTATATGAGATATTTGCACAGGAAGAGCCGGTGGTTTATCCGGGCATTTCCTCAGTTGTGTATCTTTGTGCAAAGCTGCATATTCCCTGGGAGGATGTGAAGCTTATCAGTCTGCACGGCAGATACGCAAACGCGATCGCGGCGGTAAAGAGGCACAAAAAGGTATTTGCGCTGGTCGGAAAAGGCGAGAGCCTGCGGCAGCTTATGGAGAAGCTAACGTATTACGGCATGGCGGACGTGCAGGTGACGGTAGGCGAGGATCTTTCCTATCTCGGTGAAAAAATTTTTACGGCGACGGCGGGCGAACTGGCGCAGGAAACGTTTCGTGATCTCTGCGTGGTGCTGATAGAAAATGAGAAGGCGCATCCGGTCGTCACGCATGGGATCGCGGATGAGGAATTTCTGCGCGATGCTGTGCCGATGACAAAGTGCGAGGTGCGCAGCATCTCCCTGTCGAAGCTGCGGATTTATGCGGACTCCATTGTCTATGACGTGGGGGCGGGTACCGGTTCCGGTTCCATTGAAGCGGCGCTGCAGGCAGCGGACGGACGGGTGTATGCGATCGAGAAGAAGCCGGAGGCGGCAGCGCTGATCCTGGCAAACCAGCAAAAATTTGCGGTCGACAATCTGACGGTGATCACCGGTTCTGCGCCGGAGGCTCTTAATAATCTTCCAGCGCCGACGCATGTGTTTATCGGCGGTTCCTCCGGGAATCTGCGGGAAATTCTGGATGCGGTTCTTAATAAAAATCCGTCCGTGCGTATTGTCGTAAACTGCATAGCGCTGGAGACGGTGGCGGAGGCGGTCCACTACTCCAAATACCACCTGCACCGCATGGAGTGCCTGAAAACGCTGCCGGTGACGGATACGGAGATCGTGACTGTTTCCGCTGCGCGTGCAAAAGAAGTTGGAAGGTACCACATGATGATGGGGCAGAATCCGGTCTATATTATATCCTGCAGCGGAGAGGCCACTGCGGCGGGAGAGACTTTGTAAATGCAGATGATTTTGCCGGGAAACAAAAAAGGCAGGTATATATATGGAAGAAACTCAGAAAAAATATCCGCGCTTTCTTCTGGCGGCGGGAGCAAGCGGGAGCGGAAAGACGCTGATCACCTGCGGGATTCTGCAGGCGCTGAAAAACCGCGGATTGACGGCTGCCTCCTTTAAGTGCGGTCCCGATTACATCGATCCGATGTTCCATGAAAAGGTGCTGAAAACGAAGGCGCGCAATCTGGACACTTTTTTCACCGGGGAGGAAATGACGCGGTACCTGTTTGCGAAAAATGCTGCCGGGGCCGATATTTCGGTCATGGAGGGCGTGATGGGCTATTACGACGGACTTGGCGGCATTTCCGATACGGCGAGCGCCTACGATCTTGCGCGCGTGACCGGGACTCCCGCGGTGCTGATCGTGAATACCAGGGGCATGAGCCTGTCGGCGCTCGCGTATATCAAGGGCTTTCTGGAATACCGGAGGGACAGTCGGATCTGCGGCGTAATTTTAAATCAGATGTCCGCGGGACTTTACCCGGAAATCAGTTCGCGCATTGAAGCGGAGCTTGGCGTGCGCGTGTACGGTTATGTCCCGAAGGTAACGGACTGTCTGATTGAGAGCCGCCACCTCGGTCTGGTTCTGCCGGACGAGGTGGAGCGCTTGGAGGAGAAGCTGCAGAAGCTGGCGCGGGTGCTGGAGGGCTGAGGGCATGAGGCTCCTGTGCTTCGGGGAT
>CABRSG010000070.1 GCA_902473545.1 uncultured Lachnospiraceae bacterium
ACGCTCGCGGAGCTTCTGGCGTTCCTCGGAAAGACGCGCCTGGATAGCGTTTGTACGCGCCTGCATGAAGGGGTAAGCGTCCAGGATACGTCTGTGCAGCAACGATTTCTGGGAGAGGATCTGACGGATCTCCCGGCTGATCTGCTCGGTACTGTCTTCCGTGCTCGCTTCACCGACGCGGCGTACCATGGAGGTGACGATGTGGGAGAGCACGTAATCCGTTGCCAGCAATATCAGAAAACAGATGCAGATGGCGTACAGCGCTGTTTTTGGGATACGCGCGAACAGGCGGAAAAGCGCCGGGGCGATCAGCTTTACGATCAGCACGCCGCCGAGGCCGAACAGCACGCAGTTTCCGATCCAGATGCGCCCCTCCAGATTCATCGGGCGTGTGCTGTAATCCCACCAGCGGGCATGGAAAACCTTTTCCATGTACCAGCTCACGAAATATTCCAGTGCGCTGCAGAAAAAGAAGCTGATGAGGAACGCTTCAAGGTAACTGCAGTCGCTGCCCGCCGTGAGATGAACGGCCGCTGTGACGAGTACTGCGCCTGCACCGTAAATCGGACAGTAAGGTCCGATAAGGAAGCCGCGGTTGATGAAGCGGTGGAACTGTATGTATTTTAGTGTGACCTCCATGATCCAGCCGGCGACCGAAAATACCATGAAAAGTAAAATAAAGTAGCAGAATAATTCGATAGACGGAGCGTGTGTCTGTAATTCCATAAAAATCTCCTTTTTGAAAATTGTAAGTCTTTTACAGTTTACCATAGATTTTCCGGAAAAGCTATACTAACGCGATGTATAGAAACGGAAATTTCAGGAATACTTTTTATAGAACAGACAGGAGGTGTTATGATGGCTAACAGAGGACTCGATTATACAGCGCTTGTAATTTCCGTAATTGGGGCGATCAACTGGGGTCTGATCGGAATTTTCCGGCTGGATCTGGTGAGATGGATTTTCGGGGATATGACCTGGATATCCAGACTGATCTATGTGCTGGTCGGTCTCAGCGGACTGTATCTTCTGAGCTTTTTCGGAAGAGTCGGCAGCAGCGACGAAGTGCACGCCTAGGGTTCCGGTCGCCGGAGCCTGACAGGATTGGTTTTGGCAGATTCACGTATCGACGAACGCCCCTTTCTGTGTTATGATAAAGAAAATATTATCATAAACGACGGAAAGGGGTATTTTCAATGGGAAATCCCTCAGAAAATAAATCAGACAGACAAAACGGGCGTCTGTGCCTTGGCATCCTTGCGCATGTGGATGCGGGCAAGACTACCCTGGCGGAGAGCATACTGTACCGGCAGGGCAGCATCCGCACCATGGGCAGGGTAGATCACGGCGACGCCTTTCTGGATACTTACGAGCTGGAGCGGGCGCGCGGCATTACGATTTTTGCAAAGCAGGCGCTGTTTTCGCTGGGCTACAAGGAGGTGACGCTGCTGGACACGCCGGGACACGTCGATTTTTCGGCGGAGATGGAGCGCACCCTGCAGGTGTTGGACTACGCGGTGCTGGTGATCAGCGGCGCGGACGGTGTGCAGGGGCATGTGCAGACGCTGTGGCGTCTTTTAAAGCAGTATCAGATTCCCGCTTTTTTGTTTGTCAACAAAATGGACCAGCCGGGAACTGACCGGGATCGTCTGATGGAGGAACTGAAGAGCCGTCTGGATGAGCGGTGTGTGGATTTTGGCGAAGCGTGGGAGAAACTGCAGGAAAACCTGGCGGTCTGCGACGAAGCGCTGATGGAGAGTTATCTGGAGGGCAGGGAAATCGATGAGGAGGATATCTGTACGCTGATCCGGGAAAGAAACGTGTTTCCATGCTATTTCGGCTCCGCGCTTCGGGGTGAGGGCGTGGCGGAATTTCTGGAAGGGCTTTCCGAATATACCGATTATCCGATCTATCCGGAGGAATTCGGAGCGAAGGTTTTTAAAATTTCCAGAGACGCCCAGGGAAACCGCCTGACACATATGAAAATAACGGGTGGAACTTTGAAGGTGAAAATGCCGCTTGTAACCGGAAAGGATGAAACCGGGAAGATTATGGAAAAGGCAGATCAGATACGGCTGTATTCCGGCGCAGGCTACCAGACAGTGAGCGAAGCGGCGGCAGGAAGCGTCTGCGCAGTCACCGGACTGAACCATACGCTGCCCGGTGACGGCCTTGGCTGTCAGAAAAACAGCGGCGAGACATTTCTGGAACCGGTGCTTCAGTATAGGGTGCTGCTTCCGGAGGGCTGCGATGTGCACGGCGCGCTTTTAAAAATGCGCCAGTTGGAGGAGGAAGAGCCGACCTTACATATTCTATGGAACGAGTCCGCGCAGGAAATCCATGTGAAGGTTATGGGCGAAATCCAGACGGAAATCTTAAAAAGCATGATTTTGGAGCGCTTTGGTCTGGACGTTTCGTTCGGCGCCGGAAGCATTGTCTATAAAGAAACGATCTGCGATGCGGTGGAGGGGATCGGTCATTTTGAGCCTCTGCGTCATTATGCGGAGGTGCATCTTTTGCTGGAGCCGCTGAAAGCCGGGAGCGGTATGATCTTTGATACCGCCTGCAGCGAGGATGCGCTGGACCGGAACTGGCAGCGTCTGATCCTCACCAATCTGCAGGAGAAAGCTCATCGGGGCGTTTTGACCGGGGCGGAGATCACGGATATGAAAATTACGCTGTTATCCGGGCGGGCGCACTTAAAGCACACGGAGGGCGGCGATTTCCGGCAGGCGGTCTACCGGGCGGTGCGCCAGGGATTGATGAACGCAGAAAGCATGCTTTTGGAGCCGGTCTATGAGTTTCGGCTGGAGGTGCCCACGGACGCGGTGGGACGTGCCATGGCGGATATCACGCGGATGCATGGGACGTTTGAGGGACCCGAAACGCAGGGAGCTGTGGCGGTGCTGACCGGAAGCGCGCCGGTTGCAGGATTACCAGAAGGAGGTTGTCGCTTACACGAAAGGCTGCGGACGCCTCTTCTGCAGTCTAAAGGGTTACGAGCCGTGCCATAACCAGGAGGATGTTATCGCTGCTGTCGGGTACGATCCCGATGCGGATACGGACAACCCCAGCGGCTCGGTGTTCTGCGCGCACGGCGCAGGCTTTTATGTGCCGTGGGATAAGGTGCCGGACTATATGCACCTGGAGCGGGCTTATCAGCCGAAGCGTCAGCCTGAGAGCGAAGAACGGCAGAACGAGGGGACGGACTATGCGGCAGCCGGGCGCAAACTACAGTCCTCTCTGGCGATGGATCAGGAGCTGGAGGAGATTTTCACCAGAACCTACGGCACCGGAAAAGAGGCCCGCAGCGGTTGGGGACGCAGCCGTTTTGCCCCGGCGCGCACGGTGGATTCCGTTAATGCAAAAAGGACGCGCAGGGAGCCGCCAAAAGAAGAGTATCTGCTGGTGGACGGTTATAATATCATTTTTGCCTGGGAAGAGCTGCGTGAGCTTGCGCGCATCAATATCGAGAGTGTCCGCGGCAGGCTGATGGATATTTTGTGCAATTATCAGGGCTTCCGAAAAAGTACAGTTATTCTGGTGTTTGACGCCTACAAGGTGGAGGGCGGAACCGGCTCTGTGCAGAGGTATCACAATATTTATGTGGTGTATACCAGAGAGGCGGAGACGGCGGACCAGTATATTGAAAAAGCGGTGCATAAGATCAACCCGCAGCACCATGTGACTGTGGCGACATCGGACGCGCTGGAGCAGATGATCATCTGGGGCGCGGGGGCTTCCCGTATGTCGGCGGCAGGGCTTTTAGAAGAGATCGATGCGGCGAGCACCGAGATACGCAGGGATTATCTCGGCGGCCAGAAAAGTACCGGAGAGAAGCTGTTTGATAAGCTGCCGGAGGATCTGGCGAAGCTGATGGAGGATATCCGCCTTGGCAGAAAAAGTTTGTAAAAGCGGGCAGAAGCGTCCCACGCTGGCGATGCACATTGGAAGCGGTGATTTTCTACATTCAAAAGAAAGGAAGAGGAATATGAGACAGGAAATTTTGGAGTACAACAAACAATTTGTGGCAAACAGAGAATACGAAAAATATCATGCAGGGAAATATCCGGAGAAGAAGCTGGCAATTCTGTCCTGCATGGATACCCGCCTGACGGAGCTGCTTCCTGCGGCGCTAGGGCTGAAAAACGGCGACGCCAAGATTATCAAAAATGCTGGCGCGGTAGTTACCCATCCGTTCGGGAGCGTCGTGCGCAGTCTTCTGGTGGCGATCGTCGAGCTTGGTGTGGAGGAGGTTATGGTGATCGGACATACTGACTGCGGCGTGCAGCATATCGACGCGGATCTGATCCTCGGACATCTGCAGCAGCGCGGCATTTCCATGGAGCGGATCGAGATGCTCAAATATGCCGGAGTGGACTTTGAAAAGTGGCTGTGCGGCTTCAATACCATCCGGGAGTCGGTGGAGGACACCGTGCAGACGCTGCGCGAGCATCCGCTGATTCCCAAGGATGTGACGATCACCGGCTATATCATGAACACCGAGACAGGAGAGCTGTATCCGGTGGTGGAGTAAGGAAGGGCTGAAGGGTGGACGTGTGACGAAATATGTCGAATGTTTACGATGAAATGTTCTTGATTATGCGAATCGGATAAAGCTATAATAGCTGTAATGATTGGAAATAATTGGAGGACAGACTGTTGGAAAAATTACATGTTGCAATCGCAGACGACAATGAGAGAATGGTGCAGCTGCTCGACAGCATTGTCAGCAGCGATAAAGATTTAGAAGTAGTGGGGAGAGCCGGAAACGGCGAGGACCTTGTAAATATTATCCGGCAGAAGGAACCGGACGTTGTGCTTCTCGACATTATTATGCCAAAGGTGGATGGACTGAGTGTGATGCAGAAAGTCAACCAGGATAACGGGATCAAGAAGCGCCCGGCGTTTATTGTGATCACGGCGATCGGGCAGGAAAAGATTACTGAGGATGCCTTTGAACTCGGCGCTGATTATTACATATTAAAGCCGTTTGACAATGAGATGGTGCTGAACCGGATCAAGCATGTCCGCAAGGAACGCGAGCGTAATTTTGCGGAGGTGCGCAAGGTGAACGCCTACGAGAGCAAGAGCGAGTACATGGAACGCAATCTGGAGACGGACGTCACAAACATCATCCACGAGATCGGCGTTCCGGCGCACATCAAGGGCTATCAATATCTGCGGGATGCAATCATCATGTCGGTGAACGATATGGAGATGCTTAATTCCATCACCAAGATTCTGTACCCGATGATCGCGAAGAGGCACCAGACGACGCCGAGCCGCGTGGAGCGCGCCATCCGTCATGCGATCGAGGTGGCGTGGAGCCGCGGAAAGATGGATACCATTGACGAGCTGTTCGGCTACACGGTGAACGGCGGGAAGGGCAAGCCGACGAATTCGGAATTTATCGCACTGATCGCCGACAAGGTGCGCCTGGAGTACAAGAACCGCTAGAAAAGACATACAAAAGAGAATGGAGCTTAAAATATGGTAGCAGTTTATTTGTCGCCGCTGTACATGCTCTGGAACATTGTCCAGCTTGTCTGGATCATGCGCTGGATGCAGGCGTGCCACGGGATTTTCCGGACGGTGGCGGCGCGGACGATTGTGGTACTTGTTTATATGTTTTTTGCAATGAGCCTGCTGGTTGCCTTCTTTCTGCCGGCTTCCAGGCTGCAGCGGGTGATGAAGCTGATCAGCAATTATTGGCTCGGCGTGCTGCTTTATATGACGATGACGATCGGTGTGGCGCTGATTCTGCATTTTATCCTGTACCGGATCTCTTTTGGAAAAAAGGCGCTGCTGTTTTCCAGGGGAGGTTCGGTGATCACCGGGGCAGTCTGTGCGGTGATTGTGATTGCGGTGAGCATTTACGGAATGATAAACGCGCGCACGATCCGCATGACGCGCTATGAGGTGACGGTTGACAAGCCCTGTGAGGGACTAAAGCATCCGCTTCGCATTGCGCTGGTGGCGGATCTGCATCTCGGCTACAACATCAGCAACGGCAGCATGAAAACGATGGTGGAAAAAATCAATGCCGAAAATCCCGATCTGGTGGTGATCGCCGGGGACATTTTCGACAATCAGTATGAGGCGCTGGAGGATCCCGAAGAGCTGGCGCAGATCCTCTCAGGGCTTCAGAGCAGATACGGGGTTTACGCCTGCTATGGAAACCATGATATCGAGGAGCCAATTCTGGCGGGCTTTACATTTGCCTCGAAGGAGAAAAAGCAGAGCGATCCGCGCATGGATGCGCTGCTTAAAAAGGCGGATATAAAGCTTCTGCGGGATGAGGGCGTGCTGATTGACGATCTGTTTTACGTGTACGGCAGACCGGACTATGAGCGCCCGGGGCGCGGCATTGAGGTGCGCAAAACGCCTGCGGAGATTACAGCGGATATGGACAAATCCAAGCCGATCCTGGTGATTGACCACGAGCCGCGCGAGCTGCAGGAGCTTGCCGACGCAGGCGTGGATCTTGACCTTAGCGGTCACACCCACGACGGACAGGTATTCCCGGCAAATATCATTACAGACCTTAAGTGGGAAAACTCCTGCGGTGATCTGAAAAAAGACAATATGTACAGTATCGTCACCTCCGGCATCGGTGTGTTCGGTCCGTTCATGCGGGTGGGGACGAAATCAGAAATCTGCATCATAGATGTAGACTTTGCGAACGGCGTGTAAATAGCGCCGTTTTTTTGTTGCTCTTTTTATAGAATGGAGTTATACTTAAATATATTATTACAATTTTTACGGGAGGTTTTCATGAAGAAGGTACTTTTTGTGGCATCGGAGGGTGTTCCGTTTATCAAGACCGGCGGATTGGCAGATGTAGTGGGTTCTCTGCCGAAATATCTCAGCAAGGAAGAGTTTGACGTGCGTGTGATTCTTCCGAAATACCTGTGTATGCGCGAGGATTTAAAAGAGAGTCTGAATTATGTGTCTCATTTTTATATGGATCTTGGCTGGAGAAGCCAGTATGTGGGAATCCTGGAGACGGTGTACGACGGCATCCAGTTCTATTTTATCGACAACGAATACTACTTTGCGGGCATGAAGCCGTATGGAAATATTTATGAGGATATCGAGAAATTTGCATTTTTCTCGAAGGCGGCGCTGTCGGCGCTTCCGGTGATCGGCTTCCAGCCGGATATCGTGCACTGCCACGACTGGCAGACCGGACTGATCCCGGTATTTTTAAAGGATAAGTTCCGTGAGGGCGAGTTCTTCGCAAACATGAAGTCGATCATGACGATACACAACCTGAAATTCCAGGGCGTGTGGGATATGAACACCGTGAAAAACATCACGGGACTGCCGGATTATTACTTCACGCCGGACAAGCTGGAGGCATACGGAGACGCAAACTATCTCAAGGGCGGTCTGGTATATGCCGATGCGCTCACCACGGTAAGCCCGACGTATGCAGAGGAAATCAAGACGCCGTTCTACGGGGAAAATCTGGACGGTCTGATGAAGGCGCGTGCGCATGATCTGCGCGGCATCGTAAATGGGATCGATTATGAGGAATATAATCCGGAAACAGACAAAATGATCACGGCGAATTATAATGCGCGCAATTTCCGCAAGGAAAAGGTGAAAAATAAGATTGCTCTGCAGAAGGAGCTGGGACTTGCGCAGAACGAAAAAACGTTTATGATTGGTATCGTTTCCCGTCTGACTGACCAGAAGGGCTTCGATCTCATCAATTATATGATGGAAGAAATGTGCCAGCAGGATTGGCAGATCGTGGCGCTCGGCACCGGCGAGGAGCGCTATGAGAATATGTTCCGTCATTTTGCGTGGAAGTATCCGGACAAGGTGTCGGCAAATATTTACTACTCTGAGGCAATGTCTCACAAGGTATATGCGGCCTGTGATGCGTTCCTTATGCCGTCGCTCTTTGAGCCGTGCGGTCTGAGCCAGCTTATGAGCCTGCGGTACGGCACGCTCCCGATCGTGCGCGAGACGGGCGGGCTGAAGGATACTGTGGAACCGTACAACGAGTACGAGGGCACCGGCACCGGCTTTAGTTTCCGAAATTACAATGCGCATGAAATGTACAACACCATACGTTATGCCCATTCTGTTTATGTGGACAAGAGACGTGAGTGGAACAGGCTGATCGACCGTGCGATGGCGGCGGACTTTTCCTGGAAGGCATCGGCGGATCAGTACGCGGAGCTGTATAACTGGTTGTAAAAAATAAAATATGAATAGAAAACCCTCCTTGGAGACATACTGGTAAAGTAACGATATGTTGACAAGGAGGGCTTTTTTATGGCAGAATTATCAGAACTTGATTTGCAGAACCTGCGCCATCTGATCGGCGGATTTTCCACCACACACTGTAAAATGACGGCGTATGCTTCTCAGGCAACCGACCCGGCAGTAAAGCAGTTTTTCCAGAAATCCGCGCAGAGCGCGATGGAATCTAAGCAGCAGCTTATGGGATTTTTACAGTAGGAGGGAAGCAAACATGGACGAGAAAACAATGGTATCCGATACTCTTGCAGGTATCAACGGCGAATTAGTGCGCTATGGCGAAATGATCCCGCAGACAGAAAACAAGGAGCTGAAACAGATGCTCAAACAGATCCGTAACCAGTGCGAGATGTCTCAGGAGGAGATCTTTCAGATCGCAAGAAGCAAGCAGTATTATGTTCCGGCGGCGAGGGCGACCGCGGAAGAGGTTGCGCACGTAAAATCCATTCTGACACAGATGGGCTAAGTCGGAATCCCATTCGCGAAGCGAATCTTAAATGGATTTGCGGGGATTGCTGTGAACGGAGTGAACAGCAATCGGACGCGTAAGCATGACACAGCCGTTTCTGAAAGATGGGGCACGGCGGAATATGACACAGGTTTCCCTTGCTTATTACGGAAATCTGTGTCATACTGTACATAGGTAAAGGAACTTTGCAAAAAAGGGGTTGTGGTTAAAATGAAGAAAAAAACAGGGGTGTTTCTGGCATTGTTTTTGCTGCTCGCATTGATTCCTGTGATGACTGTAAACGCAGGCTTTCGCAGGGTAAAGGTGAAGGAGAATGGAACGTACCGTTATTATTACCGGTATTATACGTCAAAAACAAAGTATTTAAAGGGAACAAAGACATCAAATAAAGCGGCAGCATACAAGCGCTGGGTATTTAAAAACATTAAGAGAAATGGAAAAACGGATACATATTGTTTCGATGAAAACGGCTATATGCAGGTGGGCTGGAGGAAGCTGACTACGAAAGCGGCGAAGGGTGTCTGGTACTGGTATTACTTTGACAACAGCGGACGGATGCTGAAAAATCGCACGAAAAACGGGCATTATCTGCAGAGCAATGGCAGGATGCTCACCAACGGCTGGCACGGCAGCACTTATTATGGAGATGACGGAAGCGCTGTGGCAGGCTACCGCGCGGACGTAAAAAGCGGTTTTAAAAAGACGAAAAAGGGCACAAAATACAGGCAGGCGGACGGCACCTATGCCCAGAAAAAGTGGGTGTGCATTAAGGACAGCCTGGGGAAATATTATTGGTACTATTTCTATAGCAGCGGCTATATGGCAAAAAATACCTGGGTAGGTTCGCGTCATGTGGACAAAAACGGACGGATGGATCAGCGGAAATGAGATATGACAGTGGGCAGGAAAGCTTTTAAAGGTTTCCTGCCTGCTTTTTTGCGTGGATTATGATATACAGGGAATTTTTGCGGGCGTTGTCATAACGTTCCTGTCAGACTTTTGCGGATACTCCGCACC
>CABRSG010000071.1 GCA_902473545.1 uncultured Lachnospiraceae bacterium
AAAAAGCTGCGCGAAGCCGGATACCGCCTGTATTATCTCTCCAATTACGGGGAATACGGACGCGAGCAGACAGCGGACGCTCTGGATTTTATTCCTCTGATGAATGGCGGTCTGTTTTCCTATGAGGTACAGATGGTCAAACCCAACCGCTGGATTTACGCGGAAGTCTGCAGGCGCTTTGACATCAGCCCGGGGGAAGCGATCTTCTTCGACGACAACCAAGCAAACGTGCAGGCGGCACGGGAGATGGGTCTGCAGGCGGAGGTCTTTACCTCGCCGGAGGACGTGCTTGCGCGATTAGCAATAAGTGACAATTAGTACCACTCATATATCATAAAAACAGCCAGGTACCATTTCCGGTTCCCGGCTGTTTTCTATATCACTTTTGTTCCGTTTCATTATCTCTGGGATAACGCTTCCGTATATTCGTCCGTTCCAGAAGATAATCTGTGCTCACATCGTGAATGTCCGCAAGCTTCACCAATATGTCCAGCGGAAGCATACTGTCGGCATTTTCATAACGACTATATGTCCGCTGTGTGATATTCAGTTTACGCGCCATCTTTTCCTGTGTGAGGTCTTTATCTTCACGCAATTCCCGAATTCTTTTATACTCTTTCATAATGTTCCGGCTCCTTTACATCTGCCAAACATTATAAGACAGTCAAAATCCGTCTGCAAGGACTTGCGGCGCATTCCCTAGTCATTTTTCGTCTATTTATATTTTTACATATATTATGTTGTACTACGTGCAAATTACCGATAAATAATATCGCTTCTGCTCGGCCCGTTTGAGATCATGGTGATCGGAAAACCAATTTCCTTTTCTATAAACTCAATATATTTCCGGCAGTTCTCCGGCAGTTCTTCGTATGTTTTGATTCCGCGGATATCTGTTTTCCACCCCGGCAGGGTCTTTAATACGGGCTTTGCCTTCTGCAGCTTCGGTGTTGTCGGGAAATCAGTCGTCACCTCTCCGTCGATCTCATATCCTACGCATACCGGGATCTCATCCAGATAGCCGAGAACATCCAGCACGGTAAACGCCACATCCGTCGTTCCCTGCATACGGCATCCATACTTAGATGCAACACAGTCGAACCATCCCATACGACGCGGTCTGCCTGTAGTAGCGCCATATTCTCCGCCTCTGCGGCGCAGTTCGTCCGCTTCCTCTCCGAAAATCTCGCTGACAAATGCCCCCGCTCCGACTGCGCTGGAATATGCTTTTACCACAGTAACGATCTGTTTGATCTCATAGGGCGGGATACCCGCTCCGATCGCACCGTACGCCGCCAGCGTGGAGGACGAAGTCACCATCGGATAAATCCCATGGTCCGGATCTTTCAGGGAACCAAGCTGCCCCTCCAGCAATATATTCTTTCCTTCCCTGATCGCATTCCAGAGAAACGCGGAGGTATCGCACACATAGGGCGCAACCATCTCACGATAAGAATGCAGCTCCTCTAACAGTTCCTCCGGCTTAATTGCCGGTTTATGATAGAGGTGCTCGAAAATAACGTTTTTCTGCTCACAGATGCGGTATATTTTCTCCTTCAGCAGCTCCTCATCAAACAACTCGCTTACCTGAAACCCAATCTTGGCATATTTATCAGAGTAGAACGGTGCAATCCCGGACTTCGTGGAGCCAAAGGATTTCCCTGCCAGACGCTCTTCCTCATACTGATCCTGAAGAATATGATAGGACATCACTATCTGCGCACGGTCTGACACCAGAATCTTCGGTTCCGGAACTCCGCGGTCTACAATGCTTTTTATCTCACGAAACAGCACCGGAATGTTCAGCGCGACACCATTTCCAATAATGCTGGTAGTGTGTCCGTAAAACACGCCGGACGGCAACGTATGCAGTGCAAATTTTCCATAATCATTTACAATGGTATGTCCTGCGTTTGCGCCGCCCTGAAAGCGTACAATAATATCTGCTTTTTCGGCAAGCATATCTGTAATCTTGCCTTTTCCCTCGTCTCCCCAATTTGCTCCTACTACTGCCTGTACCATAAATAGTACCTCCGTTCTTCAGGCACTCATGCCCGTCATTATCCGCAGACATTATACTACAACTATCCCGGAAACGCAAGTAATACGTCTACTAAATTGTTACGATTCACAGCCGCAGGTTTTATAATGATGTGCAAGCGGACCGGCGCCTTTGCCGAGATCCAATCCTGCCTGCAGCGCTCCTGTCACATATTCTTTTGCGGCATATACGCTCTCATAAACGTTTTTTCCCTTTGCGAGGCTGCAGGCAATCGCGGAAGAGAGCGTACAGCCTGTTCCATGCGTGTTCGGATTGCTGACACGCTTTGTTCGGAGCCAGCTAAATTTCCCGTTTTCATAGAGCAGATCCGCCGCGTCTCCCTGAAGATGTCCACCCTTGATCAGCAGCGCGCCGTCATACCTCTGTGCAATTTCTTCTGCGGCTTGCCTCATATCATTTTCACATTCGATTCGAAAACCGCGTACATTCTCATATTGATAAAGTACCTCTGCTTCCGGGATATTCGGCGTAATGATCTTTCCGAGCGGCAGCAGCTTTTTCGTAAATACCTGCATCGCTTTTTCACTCATTAAGCTGTGACCGCTGGTCGACACCATTACCGGGTCAATCACAATATTTTCTGCCTGATACTGCACCAGCTTTTCGGCAATCGCCTCAATGATTCCACTATCTGATACCATGCCTATTTTTACAGCATCGGGGCGAATATCCTGGAAAACACAATCTATCTGCTGTGCGACAAATTCCGGCGGGGTATTCACTATCCCGTAAACTCCCGTCGTATTCTGTGCGGTCAATGCGGTAATAACGCTCATTCCATAGACATTATGTGCCATTATTGTTTTCAGATCCGCCTGGATCCCGGCTCCGCCGCTGCAGTCGGAGCCTGCTATCGTAAGCACTTTCGCTGTCATTTTTCCTCCTCTGTCATACCTGCCGCATGTTCCTGCATGAGGGCACCTTCTATCCTCTGCAGCATATTTCTCCATGCGGGCACCTTCTATCCTCTGCAGCATATTTCTCCATGCGGGCAGCTTCTATCCTCTGCAGCATCCTTTTCCTACAGTATCTGATTTCCGGCGGCAGTCATTTTCTCTGACAGCGCACGCAGCTCACGGCACTGTGCTTCAATATGATCCGCCGCAAAAATAGCGGAAACCAGCGCTACGCCATCAACGCCGGAGCCGGCAAGCTGCATCATATTATTTTTATATATCCCGCCGATCGCACAGACCGGAATTGATACAGCCTGGCAGATCGCCTTCAGCTCCTCATAGGGCACGAAATCTGCATCACTTTTTGTAGATGTTGTAAAAATCGCTCCTACTCCAAGATAATCCGCCCCCATCTTTTCCGCGAGCAGCGCCTGTTCCACCGTCTGGGCCGATACGCCAAGGATCTTCTGACTGCCGATTCTTTCCCGGACATGCAGGGCATCCATGTCGCTCTGCCCTACATGAACGCCATCCGCATTACAAGCCGCTGCCACTTCCACGTTGTCATTGATAATGAAAGGAACCTGATACTTCTCACATACTTTTTTGATCTCTTTCGCTTCTTGTAAAAATTCTTCACTGGAAAGCTCCTTTTCCCGGAGCTGCAGCATCGTTGCACCACCCTTTAAAGCCTCCTCGACAACCTCGCAGAGTCTGCGTCCATTCAGCCACATTCTGTCTGTCACCGCGTACAGACGCATCGCATCCCTAACGGATTTCATATTTTGCACCTTCCTTCAGCGCTGCGCCGTCTAATTTATAAATCTCATCGATCAGATAGTTTCGAAAGCTGGAATTACCGGCATTGTTCTTTTTCATTACCTCATATGCCTTCTCCCCGCACAGACCCATCGCGCACACTGCGGCAGCTGCCTGCGGATTTGCCGTGATATACGCTGCCGTCATCGCTGTCAGCATACATCCGCTTCCGGTAATCTGAGACATGACGGGCACACCATTTCTGATCACATACGCTTTTTGTGCATCTGCAACAATATCGATCACTCCGGTAATTACAATCACGGCACCTGTTTTTTTCGAAAACTCTTTTGCAAAGGCGATCACAGAATCCAGCGTCTCGTCCGTCACTCTATCCGCAACATCCGCATCCACACCCTTTGTCGTTCCGCCTCCCAAAGCAAGCGTTTTAATTTCTGAAATATTTCCGCGGATAATGCTGAATTTCACTTCCTCCAGCAATGTATATGCCGTATTTGTGCGAAGTGAGGACGCCCCCGCTCCGACCGGGTCAAGAATCACCGGATGGCCCATCTCATTTGCCTTCTTCCCTGCTGTAAGCATGGAACGGATCGTGCGCTCGTTCAGCGTTCCAATATTAATATTTAATCCGCTGCAGACGGAAGTGATTTCCTCCACTTCTCCGATATCATCCGCCATAATCGGCGAGCCCCCGCATGCCAGCAGAATATTTGCACAGTCATTTACTGTCACATAATTTGTGATGTTATGTATCAGCGGCATTTTTTCTCTCACATTTTCCAGCATTTTTTCAAGCATTTTCCCATTCTCCTTTTTCATCCAAAATTTTTCAGATCTACCAGCTTCCTTCTATTCATCAAAAATAGATACGATTTCTCCCTCCAGAATCCGGTTCATGTTTTTCACTGCACAGAAATTTCCGCACATGCTGCAGGTGTCCTCTTTTTCCGGCTTCGATGCAGCGCGATACTTTCTCGCCTTTTCGGGATCGATCGCCAGCCGGAACATTTCCTCCCAGTTAAGCTGCTTGCGCGCAAGACTCATCTGATTGTCCCAGTCCGCCGCGCCCGGCACGCCCTTTGCGATGTCTGCCGCGTGCGCCGCAATGCGGGCAGCAATAATTCCCTCCTTCACATCGTCCACATCCGGCAGACGCAGATGCTCCGCCGGTGTCACGTAGCACAGGAACGAAGCGCCGTTCATTGCTGCTACCGCCCCGCCGATTGCAGAAGTAATGTGATCGTATCCCGGCGCAACATCCGTCACGATCGGTCCAAGGACATAAAACGGCGCGCCGTGGCACAAGGTTTTCTCAATCTCCATATTTGCCGCAATCTGATTGAGCGGCATATGTCCCGGTCCCTCAATCATTACCTGGACGTCCTTTTCCCATGCCCGCTTCGTCAGCTCTCCAAGCGCGATCAGCTCCTCAATCTGCGCAGCGTCAGTTCCGTCCGCAATGCAACCCGGTCTGCACGCATCACCTAAACTTAATGTAACATCATATTCCCGGCAAATATCCAGAATCTCATCAAAATGCTCATAAAACGGATTCTCCTGACCGGTCATCTCCATCCAGGCAAAAATAATGGAGCCGCCGCGCGAAACAATGTTCGTCAGACGCTTATTTCTTTTAAACTTGTGTGCGGTTTCTTTGTTGATTCCGCAGTGGATCGTCATAAAATCGACGCCGTCCTCCGCGTGCATCCGCACAATATCCAGCCATTCCTCTGAGGTTATTTTTATCAGCGGTTTATGATAATACACGACCGCATCGTAGATCGGAACAGTTCCGATCATCGCCGGACATTTTTCCGTCAGCATCCGCCGGAATTTTCTTGTATCTCCGTAAGAGCTCAGATCCATGATCGCTTCCGCACCCATGGAAACCGCGCTTTCTACCTTCTGCAGTTCCATTTCCAGATCCTTGCAGTCTCTGGAGGTTCCAAGATTTACATTAATTTTTGTTTTCAGCATGGAACCGACTCCGCTCGGAGAAATGCTCGTATGCTTTTTATTGCAGGGGATGATGACCTTTCCCTCCGCCATCAGCTCTGCCAGCCGCGTCGCCGGAATTCCCTCCTTTTGTGCCGCAGCTTCCATCTGCGCCGTGATAATTCCCTTGCGCGCCGCATCCATTTGTGTTGTATATTGCATGATTTTCCTCTCCGATACAGAAAGAAGCGTTTGAAAATTGCCCGTTTGAAATGAAGTATGCTTCGGCAATAGAGTATTCTGCGTGTTTCCAGGACTACATGTCTTTCATAAAACCTACAGGATCTGCCACCGGCAGCTCCCTTCGGATGTATGGCAACAAAAAGGGAAACACTGATTCGTGTCTCCCAAATAATACGATCTCCGCTACTTCCTACGTTGGCATTATCCAAATCAGGTTAAAGGGTCGAAGTTTGATTACTTCCTCTCAGCCTGCTTCACAAGCTCCCCTGTATCTATTTATTTTTTCTCATCATACCATGACGGTTCCCTGCTGTCAAGAGAAGGAACTTCAGTTTAATTATCATAATAATCACTCCCAAAATAATAAGTCCCCACGACGAAAAAGCGTCTCTTTTTACACGTACTTCCCTTTCACGTTCATCCCCTAAAAAATACTCTTTTTTTGCTTTAGCTAAAACTTCGTCTTTGTTCATTGATATATCCTCCTTGAAAATGTCAAGTTTTCTTGTCAGGAATACTATATCATTACCAAGTGTACTTGTCATACTTTTGCCAAGTTTTGTTGTCACTCAATCGGATTTTTTTGGGGGTTCTGTATCCTGGTCCAGTTGTCATATGCCATAGATATCCTTCAGATAAGCATGAATTTCTCTAAAATTGATTTTGCATTCTCCGCCAAATATACGCACCGGAATCTCATCATCAAATCCATAAATAACGGGGTATTCTTCTCTTTCAAAATCATACACGAGAATCTGTTTTTTGTCCGGGTCTATTATCCAGCACTCGCGCACGCCGGCGTTTTCATATTTTACCGTTTTTATGAGCAGGTCTTTTTTCCTTGTAGATTTTGACAGCACCTCTGCTATAAAATCCGGCGCTCCGTAAATGCGCTTACCATTGTTTTTCTCTCTGTCACAAATAACCATCACATCCGGCTGCAGCATAGTCTTATTGTCACAGTCAAGCTGCACATCCACCGGAGCGGCAAACGGCACGCATTTTGCGCCTTTTTCCATGATAAATGCTCTTAATCTTACAAAAAGCTCCAACCCTATTGTCTGGTGAATCGTATACGGAGCTTCCATTTCAAAAATCACCCCGTCAATCAGCTCTACCCGCCGTTCCTCCGGAATATTTGCCAGGTCCTCTACCGTAAACTCCCCCTGTTTTCTTCCCGGAAGATACGCCGCAAGCGCCTCACATACCCTGCCGCCTGTTTTCACCAGCTCCTCTAAAGGATACGCCTTCACAGCCTCTGTCTGTTTCCTTCCGATATTCTGTTTCCCGTCGCAAATCATCTTTTCATCCATATGTTTACCCTCCCATTCTACGTCTTTTGTGTTGTATATTACTTTTTCATATTAACACATTCGTTTCTATTGTCAATAGTTTTTGCTATTTATATCTCAAATTATTTATATAATTATTTTCTATCATACAGCTCGTAAAGCGCGCTATTTTTCCGGCTGTTCTCTGCTTTCTTTTGTGCTGCTGCCCATGCAGGCATTTCATGCCATTACGGCACTAAAAAAACTCCACCGGACGTTTTTGTCGTGTGCATGGCAAAACAAAAAAGGAACCCGACAGCTTTTATCTGCTGCGGGTTCTTCATTATCTGTTTATTCTTTATCTTATTTTTTCTGTCAATGCGACGGTTATTCTTCCTGCCCATGGGTCTGTTTTGCTCTATACGTTGATTTCTGCTTTTAAACCGAGCAGGTCTTTGTTTGCCTCTAAGACAGGCTTTACGTTCTTTTCCAGGAATACGTCCACCTGGCGCGGAGCACGTCCGACGTATTTTGCCGGATCCATGGTTTTCTGCAGCTCTTCCATCGTAAGGTTGAACGCCGGGTCTGCAGCGATCAGCTCCAGAAGGTTGTTGTCCTTTCCTTCTACTTTCACGGTTTTTCCGGCTTCCATGGAAAGCTCACGGATTCTTTCGTGCAGCTCCTGACGGTCGCCGCCGGCCTTCACCGCATCCATCATGATGTTCTCGGTTGCCATGAACGGCAGCTCAGACATCAGACGTTTTTCGATAACTTTCGGATATACCACCAGACCATCCACCACGTTCAGGCAGAGATCGAGAATGCCGTCGATCGCAAGAAAGCCTTCCGGAATGGACAGACGCTTGTTTGCGGAGTCATCCAGCGTGCGCTCAAACCACTGTGTGGCGGAGGTGATCGCCGGATTTAAGGCATCGCAGATCACATAGCGGGACAGGGACGCAATACGCTCGCTGCGCATCGGATTTCTCTTATATGCCATCGCCGAAGAACCGATCTGCGTCTTTTCAAACGGCTCCTCCACTTCCTTTAAATGCTGAAGCAGGCGGATATCGTTGGAGAATTTGTGTGCACTCGCGGCAATTCCTGCAAGCACATTCAGCACGCGGGTATCCACCTTCCGGGAGTAAGTCTGCCCGGAAACCGGATAGCACGCCTCAAAGCCCATCTTCTCCGCGATCATCGGGTCAATCTTGTCGATCGTTTCCTGATCGCCGTCAAACAGTTCCAGGAAGCTTGCCTGCGTACCGGTCGTTCCCTTGCTGCCGAGCAGCTTCAGACTGCCGAGCACATAATTCAAGTCGTCCAGATCCATAAGGAACTCCTGCATCCACAGAGTTGCACGCTTTCCGACCGTGGTTGGCTGTGCCGGCTGGAAATGCGTAAACGCAAGCGTCGGCTGATTTTTATAGGTATCGGCAAATTTTGCCAGCTCTGCGATAACGTTGATCAGTTTTTTTCTGACAAGCTTCAGCGCTTCCGCCATCACAATAATGTCGGTGTTGTCTCCCACGTAGCAGGAGGTTGCTCCGAGATGAATGATGCCTTTGGCTTTCGGGCACTGCACGCCGTAAGCGTAAACGTGCGACATCACATCGTGGCGCACCACCTTTTCCCGTGCCTTTGCCACATCGTAATTAATATCCTCCGCGTGCTCCTTCAGCTCTGCGATCTGCTCGTCCGTGATATTCAGGCCAAGCTCTTTTTCCGTCTCCGCCAGGGCAATCCACAGCTTTCTCCAGGTCTTAAACTTCATGTCCGGAGAAAAAATGTACTGCATCTCTTTGCTCGCGTAGCGCTCTGATAACGGGCTTTGATATCTGTCGTTCATTGTTGTTTCTTCCTTTCCATATTTCAGAATCAGAGAATCTGTTCTTATTTATATTCGCATGTTTGCCCGTACAAGTCAACTATCAATTTGCTCACGCCTGAATCACGTCCTCACGCCTCAAACCCACAGGACCAGCTTTGCACCGCAGCAAGTGTTTGCGGCTGGCGTGAGCAGTAACTGTTATGCGTCGTATTCCCCGCGTATATCTTCTTCCGGCGGCCCCATCGGATATTTGCCGGTAAAACAGCCGGTGCAGACAGGAAGCCCGTCAACCATCTCGCGCAGGCGCTCCAGACGCAGATATCCAAGGCTGTCCGCCCCGATAATCCGGCGGATTTCCTCTACGGAACGATTATATGCGATCAACTGTTTCCGCGCCGGCACATCGGTGCCGAAATAGCAGGGCCACAGAAACGGCGGGGAGCTGACGCGCATATGCACCTCCGTCGCTCCGGCTTCCCGCAGCATCCGCACAATGCGGTCGCTGGTGGTGCCGCGCACAATGGAATCGTCGATCATAATGACGCGCTTTCCCGCCACCGCCTCGCGCAGCACGTTCAGCTTGATTTTTACGCTGGATTCACGGTTGCTCTGCTTTGGTTTAATAAAGGTACGTCCCACGTAGCTGTTTTTCACAAACGCACTGCCGTAGGGAATCCCGGACTGCAGGGAATAGCCGAGCGCCGCCGCATTGCCGGATTCCGGAACACCGACTA
>CABRSG010000072.1 GCA_902473545.1 uncultured Lachnospiraceae bacterium
CCATTGTTTGCGGCATTCCCATGATGCTGTACTACACGAAAATCAACAAATTTGGGATGTTGACGATTACTGGCATTATCGGAGGTATTTTTTTCTATCTCATTGGCTATGGGTGGATCGGTTTGCTCGGCTGGTTTCTTGGTGGGCTTTTGAGTGATATAGTTCTTAAAATTGGCGGTTATCAAAAATTTAAAGTAACTGTCTTGAGTTATGCTTGCTTTTGCCTTGGCATTATGGGCTGCCCTGCGAATCTTTGGTTTGCTGGTGAAGCCTATTGGGAAAATATTCACACTTCCATGGGAGATCAATATGCGAATACACTGCAATCTCTGATGCCCTCTTGGATGATGTATGTAGGATTTGCACTGCTGTTTGTAGGGGGGATTCTGGGTGCACTTCTGGGACATAAGATGCTGAAAAAACATTTTGAAAGAGCAGGCATTGTGTAATGGAACAGTTGCAGGCCGTTGTAGAAACACGAAGTGGCTTTCGTTTAGACCCCCGGACAAAGCTGCTGTTGATGGCTGTTGTTGCCACTGCGGAATTTCTATATAGTCACACTGCGTTTATGATTGTGGTAGCTTTGATCCCGTTTGTATTGCTTTTAACGAACAGACAAAATAAAACTGCTCTTATATTCTTCTGCTTATTTTCGGCAGGATTATTCGTGCAGGCGGTTCAAAACTCCATCCAGTTTCCTATGGTTATCAATATGTTGGTAGTTTTACTGGTGGGCTTGGTGTTGCGGTTGTTTCCCGCCTTTGCTATGGGTGCATATATCATCAAGTCTACCACTGCCAGCGAGTGTATTACTGCACTGGGCAGGATGCACATTGGGCGGCAAATCACAATTCCTCTCTCTGTGCTGTTTCGCTTCATTCCTACTATGCAGGAAGAATCCGCTGCTATAAAAGATGCCATGCGGATGCGCGAGGTACAATTCGGAACGAAAAAATTTTGGCAGAATCCGGCAGCCCTGATTGAATACCGTTTTATCCCTTTGATGATTTCAGTAGTTAAGATCGGAGACGATCTTTCTGCCGCTGCTTTGACACGCGGACTGGATAATCCTGTCCGTCGAAGCAATATTACCAAAGTTGGCTTTACTGGCTGGGATCTGATAACAGTGCTGATTGCTGGTTCTGCGTTGATTGGCACCTATTTTTTTAGTCCGTGGTAAGGGGGTGCAGAAGTGATTGAGTTAAAAGATGTTTCTTTCACTTATGAAAGTGGAGGAACAGAGAATAGCCTGAAACACATTGATCTCACAATTGAAGATGGAGAAACTGTTTTGTTCTGCGGAGAATCCGGCTGCGGAAAAACGACATTGACACGCTTGATTAACGGCCTGATTCCACATTACTATACTGGCAAATTGGATGGGAAAGTGTTGCTGGACGGAAAAGAGTTGAAAGAGTACCCGCTTTATCAAATCGGCCAGAGGGTAGGTTCCGTATTCCAGAATCCACGAACACAGTTTTACAATGTCGATACAACCAGTGAGATTGTATTCGGGTGCGAAAATATGGGGCTGCCGGTTCCTCAAATGACGAAGCGACTTGAAGATACAACAAAAAATTTGAAATTGGAAAAACTGTTAAACCGAAGTCTGTTTGCATTGTCTGGTGGTGAAAAGCAAAAAATTGCCTGTGCCTCAGCAGACGCCATTCACCCGAATATTTTTGTACTGGATGAACCATCCTCTAATTTGGACGTTGCAACGATTGAGGATTTAAGAAAAGTCATCCACCACTGGCAATCCGAGCGAAAAACGGTTTTGATAGCTGAACACCGACTTTATTATCTTGTGCCTTTGGCTGATCGCATTATCTACATGAAGCATGGAGAGATCAGAAAGGAATTTACAAGGCAGCAATTTCAATCGCTATCCCCTGAAGTGTTGCAGGAAATGGGGCTGCGCGCTCTCGATCCATTCAATCTGCATCCAGAGGCAAAACCAAATGAGAACCCGCCGACTTTACATATCAGGAACTTTCGGTTTTCTTATGAAAAACACGGTTCCCTTGTTGTAGATATTCCCGACCTGGCGCTTCCCCAGGGAGAAATTATTGGGATTATTGGGAATAACGGCGCAGGCAAATCCACATTTGCCCGCTGTTTATGCGGAGTGGATAAACGGGCTTTGGGTGAGTTAGAACTTAATGGACATTCTTATCGTACAAAGCAACGCTGCCACATATCTTACATGGTTATGCAGGATGTAAACCACCAACTGTTTACTGAAGATGTGCTGGATGAATTACTCCTTAGCATGGAGGAGGATGATGAAAAGGAAAACACAGAAAAGGCAAAGCAAATTTTATCCAGCCTTGATCTGGCAGACAAAATCAAATTGCATCCAATGTCCTTATCTGGTGGGGAAAAGCAGCGAGTAGCGATTGGGAGTGCTATCGCCTCAAACAAGGAAATCCTTGTTTTTGATGAGCCGACCAGCGGTTTGGACTATTTCCACATGATAGAGGTGGCTGATAATTTAAATCACTTGAAAAACATGGGAAAAAGTCTATTCTTGATAACCCATGATCCTGAATTGATTTATAAATGCTGTACCCATCTTTTGTTCATTCAAGAGAATAAGGTACTGTGGCATCGACCAATGGATAGTGAAGCGGTCAAACTCCTGCTGGCATTTTTCTCACATGAACGAAAAATGAGTGTGACACCATAATTTTGTGTGCTCATTTTACAATTTTACCCTATCGGCGGTTTTGAGAGATCAAGGCCGCCGTTTCTTTTTGCCAACGACAACGGACAAAACCCGCTGATGAAAAAAGCCCGCGCCTATGTAGACCATTGGGACCAGGCATACCGGGACAATACCGGGCTTCTCCTGTTCGGGGATGTGGGGGACGGGAAAATCTTTTTCCCCTCTATCCTGAACCGGCTGACCGGTATGTTTTCCGAGGACAGAGCAGAGTTTATCGCCAGTCTAGGAATTTATGACCGCATACTGGAACGGTGCGCCCCTATCTTAAAAAAGAAAAATATTGCATCTGGCAGATATTTGGGTGCTTTACGGTTCAGGATGTCCCGCAACTCTGCTATATTGCGGTCACAGAAACCATTTCGTGATTCTGGGCAATATAGAGCAGAGCCTTAGCGGGCTTTGACCGGGGAAAGAGCAATGCAGAAAAAAGGATATTTGTATCAATCAAAATCCGCATGATTATCTTTCCTTTCCGTATCGTACTTCGTCCACAAGTGCCTGAATATCATCTTCATTGTAGACACCCATTTCCTCAGCAACACCGGAAAAGGCAGCCTGTGCTTTGCGGATTGCCTGGGCGGAGGCATTGCTGACATCAGTATTTTAGCTGTTGTTTCAGGAAAAATAGCGAAGTCTATTTTAATTTCCTGTGGCACAAGACTGGCAGTGTTCGATATTGAGGGTAAGCAGCGAGTAACAGGCCGTCTTCCAATCGGATGATACTTCTGCGATAATAACAGCACTGTGAATCCGATGATGCAAAATAGATAATTTGTCCTCTTGCATTTATATGGCATCAATGATACTATATATAGTGCGCGGCAGAAATATAAACACAAAGTATTGTTTCGGAGGTAGCAGCATGTTGGAAAACTTTGCTCAGAATCCTGGTACTATCAGGAAACGTGACGGCAGACCGGTGGCTTTTGACAGAAATAAGATTGAGAATGCGATTCGCAAGGCAAATGATGCGGCAAAGGTGGAAGCGATTGCTCCATATCAGTTTGAAAAGCTGGTGGACGAGGTGATTTCTTCTATTCCTGTAGGGGAAGTGCCGGAAGTAGAGCAGGTGCAGGATCTGGTGGAGGAGCGTCTGATTGCCAATGGATTTGCGAAAACGGCGAAGGCATATATTCTTTATCGTGCGGAACACAGCAAAGTCCGCAAGACAGAGGCGGACCTGGTACAGATTTACCGGGAGCTGACGTTTGTCAGTGCCGCA
Organism: uncultured Lachnospiraceae bacterium; assembly: GCA_902473545.1. Taxonomy (GTDB): domain Bacteria; phylum Bacillota; class Clostridia; order Lachnospirales; family Lachnospiraceae; genus Marvinbryantia. Next base: position 3,951 of record CABRSG010000072.1, read on the forward strand.
GAGGCAGACAGGAAGCGTGAAAATGCCAATATCGACGCGGATACAGCTATGGGAACCATGCTGAAATACGGTTCAGAGGGCTCAAACTATTTTGTTGACAATTATATACTCCCGAAAGATATTGCGGCAGCACACATCAATGGGGATATCCATATTCATGACAAGGATTTTTATATGCTGACAGAAACCTGCTGTCAGATCGATCTGATTAAATTATTCAAGGATGGATTTTCTACAGGGCATGGTTTTGTACGCTCCCCAAAATCGATTGCCAGCTATGCGGCGCTGGCCTGTATTGCGATTCAGGCGAACCAGAATGAGATGCACGGCGGTCAGTCGATTCCCAATTTTGACTATGCAATGGCAGATGGGGTAGCATATACCTTCCGCAAAGAGTATTATGATGCGCTGCAGCGATATTTTTGGCTGGAATTCCAGTGTGAGACGGCGTTGGAGGACGAGTTTCGCACTGCGCTCAAAGAAGCATTGTCTGAGAATCTTGATATGGCTAATATCGATGACTATGAGCGCCCGTTTATAAACTGGATGATGAGCAGAGGAAAGAATCTGTTGGGAATCGAAGTGACAGAAGAGGCGGCGCGCAGGGGACACAAAACCTCTGTACAAATTGCCATGAAAGAGACAGATATGCTTACCTATCAGGCTATGGAGTCTTTGATTCACAATTTGAATACGATGAACTCCAGAGCAGGCGCACAAGTGCCTTTCAGCTCCATCAACTATGGAACCTGCACAAGACCAGAAGCCAGGATGGCAATCCGCAACCTGCTCAATGCCACTTATAAGGGTCTGGGAACAGGGGAAACGGCAATCTTTCCGGTGCAGATTTTTAAGGTAAAGGATGGAATCAATTTTCAACCGGGTGATCCGAATTATGATTTATTCCGCCTTGCAATTAAGACCTCCGCAAAGAGGCTTTTTCCGAATTTCAGCTTTATTGATGCGCCGTTTAATCTGCAATATTATAAAGAAGGCGACTATAACACAGAAGTCGGATATATGGGCTGCCGTACCCGTGTCATGGGCAATCGCTACGATCCGGAAAAAGAAGTGACTTGCGGGAGAGGAAATTTAAGCTTTACATCAATTAATCTTCCGAGGCTTGGGATTCAGGCAAAAGGCGATATTCAGGCGTTCTATGACAGGCTGGACAAAATGCTGGAGCTTTGCAGCAGGCAGCTGCTTCATCGATTTAGCATCCAGAGCAGCAAAACGGTGCGGAACTATCCGTTTTTGATGGGGCAGGGTATCTGGATAGATTCTGAAGGCCTTAACATCGACGATAAGGTTGGCGAGGTTCTGCGGAACGGGACCTTAAGCATCGGTTTTATCGGTTTGGCGGAAGCATTGGTGGCTCTGACGGGCAAACATCATGGAGAAAGCGAAGAGAGTCGGAAACTTGGGTACGAAATTATTTCTCACATGAGGGAGTTTGTGGATAAAAAGTCGGAGGAATACAAACTGAACTTTACGTTATTGGCGACTCCGGCAGAAGGGCTTTCCGGAAGATTTGTGCGGATAGACAGGCAGAGGTTCGGCAGTATTCCGGGTATTACAGACAGAGAGTATTATACCAACTCTTTCCATATACCGGTTTATTACCCGATCAGCGCATTTGAAAAGATCCGGGTCGAGGCTCCCTATCATGCCCTGACAAATGCAGGGCATATCAGCTATGTGGAATTGGATGGAGATACGGCAAAGAATCCGGAGGCATTTGAATCTGTAATCCGATATATGAAAGAGTGCGGTATCGGCTACGGTTCTGTTAATCATCCGGTAGACAGAGACCCGGTCTGCGGATATACAGGCGTAATTGACGATGTGTGCCCGCGGTGCGGACGCCGGGAAGGCGAAGCAGTGTCACTGGACAGATTGAATGCGCTTCGCAGGAAATATCCGGATATTCCCGTATATTTTGACCCAAATCATTGAAATCAAAATTATTTTAGTCAGGAGGAATTGATATGACAGGAAAGCCATTGCCAGAAAACGGAAAAGTGGGAGAGAATGTAAAATTTGACCGTATCCGCCGAATTACCGGATATTTGGTGGGAACGACTGACCGCTTCAACGACGCGAAGCGTGCGGAGGAAAAGGATCGTGTCAAGCATACTTTATCCTAAAGGGCTGAAGATCGCCGGGATCGTTCAGGATTCTATCGTGGATGGTCCCGGCATCCGGTATGTGATCTTTACGCAGGGGTGTCCGCATCACTGCCGGGGATGCCATAATCCGGAAACCCATGATCCTTCGGGTGGACAGATCGCAGATGTAAATATGATTCTGAAACAAATCTTTTCCAATCCCCTGCTGTACGGGGTTACCTTTTCCGGTGGAGAGCCATTTGTGCAGACAGAAGCGTTAGTTCCGATTGCAGAGGCTGTAAAGACAAAGAAAAAGCATTTGATGATCTACACAGGTTATCTTTACGAGCAGCTTTTGGAAATGAAAAATAAAGATGTGCAGCGTCTCCTGGAATTGTCGGATATTCTTGTGGACGGCCCGTTTATTATGGAACAGCGGGATCTGACGCTGCAGTATCGGGGGAGTACGAATCAAAGAGTCATTGACCTTGTGAAAACGAGACAGGCGGGAGACATTGTACTGTATAAAAGTGAATATGAAGATTTGTAATGTACAAGAAGTCCCACTGAATGGAACCACATTCAGTGGGATAACAGATGTTTACCAGTGTCTGCAGCGTCGGTTGCGGCAGCGCCTGTGATGCATCTCCTGGAAGAGAAGCACCTGGATGAAGTCGCCGAGCCAGTTCTGGCGCGGCGGATAGCGGCGGCGCCCCTCCTGGTTCATGGAGAACATATCGTCCTGATCGTTGGTTTCCTCCACCGGATAGCGGTCCTTTACCTTGTCGTAAATATCGTCGGTCAGCATACGGATGCGCACGCGGTCCGGCATGGTATCGAACATCATGCTGCCCTCGTACTCCATGCTGTCGCATACGCGCTCCACCTCGACCATGATGATTTTGGCGATTTCCGGGTACATTTCCTTTAATTTCTGCCAGTCACGCTCATTTTCCTCTTCGAGAAGAATATCGTTGCTCACGCGGGCGCGGGAATCCAGCCGCGGCTCCATCTGCGGAACGGTCACGGAACCTGAGCGCGCGTCGGATTGCGGCATCTGTGAGGAATCCATACGGGAAGCGCCGGGCTGCGGCATCGTTTCCATATACGGTACTCCCTGCGGCGATGTCCCTTCCATATCTTTCATCTGGCGGGGCGGTTCTGTACGCTGCCAGGAGGGTGGGATCGCACCGGGAAATTGCCCTTCGTCCATCATCTGATCGCATCTCGGATAGCAGGGGCATTGTCTGATACAATTACAGGATTTTTTTCTATCCACAATAAAAGGCTCCTTTTGCAGTTCCTTATAGTATATGATCTGACCGCCAAAAGGTTAAAGCGCAAAATTTATACGCATTCAAACTGACTCTGATAAAGCCGATAGTAAGCGCCTTTTCTCTCCATCAGCTCGGCGTGACTGCCGGATTCGAGGATGTGCTTTCCGTCGATATAGAAGATCCGGTCGGCGCCGCGGATGGTGGAAAGGCGGTGCGCGATGATGAAGGAGGTTCTGTTCTGCAGCATTGCAGCGATGCCGGACTGCACCAGAAGCTCGGTGTGCGTGTCGATGCTCGAAGTCGCCTCATCGAGGATGAGTATGCGCGGATCGGAGAGCATGGTGCGTGCAAACGCCAGAAGCTGTCGCTGCCCGATGGAGAGCTGTGAACTGCGCTCGCTGATTTTAGTGTCGTAGCCGTCTTCCATCTCCATGATAAAGCTGTGCGCGTTGACCGCTTTTGCTGCGGCAATCATTTCGTCCTCCGTCGCATTGCTCTTGCCGTAGCAGATATTTTCCCGCACTGTTCCGGTGAACAGGAAGGTGTCCTGCGCCATCATGCCCATCTGCCGCCGCAGGCTCTCTAAGGTAACCTTGCGCGTATCAAAACCGTCGATGCAGATTTTACCGTCTGTGACGTCGTAAAAGCGGCTGACCAGATTGACGATGGTCGTTTTTCCGGCTCCGGTCGGTCCGACAAGCGCGATCGTCTCGCCGGGTTTTACTGTAAAGCTGACATTTTCCAGAACGAGCTTATCCGGCTCGTCGGTGTAGGCAAAGCTGACATTTTCAAAACGCACCTCGCCTTTGATTTGCGGAAGCTCCGTGCTTCCCGGCAGACTGGTGATCTCCGCCGGGGTATCCAGGATATCGAAGATACGCTCCGCTGCGGAAATGTTTGTCACGATTTTATTATAGAAGCTTGACAGGTTGCGGATCGGGCTCCAGAACATGCCAAGGTATGTGGAAAACGCCAGGAAGGTGCCAACGCCGATCTTATCCGCGCCGACGATGCGAATGCCGATAAAATACAGCAGAAATCCGCCGACGCCCCAGGTGATTTCCACCAGTGCGCCAAACGTATCGCCAATACGCACAGCGTCCACAAAGCTGTCGCGGTATTCCAGCGCACAGCAGTCGAAATCCTTCTGGCGCTCCGGCTCAGCGGCAAAGCTCTGCACAATGCGGATGCCGGAAAAATTTTCGTGAATAAACGCATTCAGATTCGAGTTTTTCTTCCGGTGGATCTGCCACAGCTTATGCGCTGAAATCTGGATGAGAAACATGCCGGCAGCCAGAAACGGCAGTGTGAGCAGCGCCGCCAGCGCAAGCTGCCAGCTTTTCGCCAGCATGATGCAGGCAACGCCAATAACGGTGAGCAGATCGGGAAGCAGCTTTGTCACGCTGTCGGACAGCACATCCTTCAGCGAGTTGACGTCGCCGACGACGCGCGCCAGGATCTTTCCGGTCGGACGGCTGTCAAAAAAATGAAAGCTTAAAGTCTGGATATGCTCGTAAAGCTGGCTGCGGATCGTCAGCAGCACTTTATTTGTGACGTCTGCCATCATGCGCATCCAGCATTTTGTGCAGAGCATATACAGCACGAAAAGCAGGAGCGCGATCACGGCGAGCCGCAAAAGACCGGCAGTGTCGCTGTTTGCCACGTAGGTGTCGATGGCAAGCTCGATCATCAGCGGAGTTGCCAGCGTGACGGCAAGTGTGATGAGCAGCAAAAGCGCCACGGCCGCCAGTGTTTTTTTGTATGCGAAAAGGTAGCGGTAAAGCCGCAGCAGCGTCTCACGTTTTGAGACATCGCGCATAACCTCATCCTCGCGGATTGCGTTTACTGACATAGAAATTCCTCCTCTCTTCGGGCTGCATTTCCGGCAAACAGGGATACTTCGGCGCTGTCTGCCGGCGTGTGCGCTCCGGTGTTGTCCGCAGCATCTCCTTCATACTGCACGCACCAGGTCCGGTAATAGTGTCCCTTTTGCGACATCAGTTCCTCGTGCGTGCCGCGCTCCGCGATCGTGTTATTTTCCAGCACAATGATTTCATCCGCGGAGCGGACAGCCGAAATACGGTGCCCGATAATGATTTTCGTTGATTGCTTCATTTCTTTTAGGTTTTTCTGGATTTCCTTTTCCGTCTCCATATCGAGCGCGGAGGTGGCGTCGTCCAGGATCAGGATAGGAGCCTGTTTTGCAAGGGCGCGGGCGATACTGATGCGCTGCTTTTGTCCGCCGGAAAGTCCGACGCCGCGCTCGCCGATGATTGTCTCATATTGATTTCCGAGACGGCTGATAAAGCGTGCGGCTCCCGCCTGCTGGCACGCCCATTCCACGGTCGATTGCCGCATTTCCTCGCGGCAGCCGGTTTTTACGTTCTC